>NZ_JAKCFI010000012.1 GCF_021412625.1 Myxococcus stipitatus
TCGCCTTCGTGTCGCGACGAGGGGACCGAATCAAGGTGCTGACGTGGAGTCGGGGAGGCTTCGTGCTGCTGTACAAGCGACTGGAGACGGGCCGCTTCCGGCTGCCGAAGGTGGACGCCGACGCGAGCGCGGTGCACCTGGACGCGACGCAGTTGGCGATGCTGCTGGACGGCATGGACGTCACCGGAGTCAAACGCCCGCCCGCCTGGACGCCTCCCGGCCACACGTCCTCGTGACGCGAGGACAGACGGCGGGGTGTCGGGGTGTTGTCACCCGGTGCCACGCGAGCTTCCCCAAGACCACTTCTGCCCCTGGCGCGAGGAAGCCGAAGAGCTTCGCGAGCGGATGACGGCGCTGGAGGCGAAGATGGCGGCGCTGGAGCGGCGCCTCTTCGGCAGGAAGACGGAGAAGCTGCCGCCGGTGGCCAAGGAGTTGAAGCCGCCGCCCACCCGCCCGGAGGACGAGGCTGCCCGAGCCGCGAGCGCCCTTCAGACGCGACGAGAGCGCGCGGCACGCAAGGCCGCCGTGGCCGTGGAGCGCGAAGTCCAGCACGAGGTGCCCACGGAGGAGCGGCGCTGCCCGGCATGCGGCGGCGAGACACTGCGGCCCCTGGGCTCGGGCCGTCGGACGGTGGTGTACGAGCGCGTGCCAGACTTCTTCGAGAAGCAGGTGCATGTGCAAGAAGTGGAGTTGCGTCGGTTTCGTTGAGTCCGTTCAAATGTGGGAGAAGGACCCAACGATGCCGAAACCCAAGCCTCCATACCCCACGGAATTCCGAGCACGAGTCGTCGAACTGGCGAAGGCGGGACGGACAACGAGCAGTCTGGCCGAGGAGTTCCACGTCACCGACACGACGGTGCGCAACTGGGTGCGCCAGAGCGAACTGGACGAGGGCACGCGCCAGGATGGGCTGACGACGGACGAGAAGCAGGAGCTGGCCCGCTTGCGGCGCGAGGTGAAGGTGCTGCGCGAGGAGCGCGACATCCTCTCAAAAGCCGCGGCCTGGTTCGCTCAGGAAGGCGTCGGGACGCCCAAGAGGCGTTCCGATTCGTGAGCGAGAACCAGGCCGAGCATGCAGTGTCGACGATGTGTCGGGTGCTGGGTGTCACCGAGGCCGGCTACTACGCCTGGAAGGGAAGGCCCGCCTCGAAGCGGGCCACGGAGGATGCCCAGCTCTGCGAGCGCATCCAAGCCATCCACGAGATGTCGGACGGCACCTATGGCGCACCTCGCGTCCGAGCGGAGCTGGTCGACACGCACGGTCTCCAGGTGGGACAGCGGCGCGTCGCAAGGCTGATGAGAGAGTCCCGGTTGGCGGGAGTCAGTCGGAGGGCGTACTGCGTGACGACGAAGCGAGACGACATGGCGCGCCCCGCTGCGGACCTGGTGGAGCGCCGGTTCGAGGCGCGAGGGCCTGACGAGCTGTGGGTGGCCGACATCACCTACGTCCCGACGTGGGCAGGCTTTCTCTACCTGGCCGTCGTCATCGACGTGTGGAGTCGCAAGGTGGTGGGCTGGGCCATGGCCACCCACCTGAAGGCGGAGCTCGTCATCGCCGCGCTGGACATGGCGGTCGCTCAGCGCCAGCCCCAGGACGTCATCCATCATTCGGACTAGGGGTGCCAATACACCTCGCTGAGCTTCGGGCAGCGGTGCAGGCAGGCCGGAGTGCGCCCCTCCATGGGCAGCGTCGGTGACGCGTACGACAACGCGATGTGCGAATCCTTCTTCGCAAGCCTCGAGTGCGAGCTGCTCGACCGACGCACCCTCCGCACTCACGCCGAGGCCAGGATGGCTGTCTTCCAGTACATCGAGGGCTGGTACAACCTGCGCCGGAGGCACTCCGCCCTCGGCTACCAGTCCCCCGCTAACTATGAGAAAAGGTACCGAACTGCGGCTTGACCCACCAAGTCGCAGGGACTCAACGAGACCGGTGTAACTCCAGTGTCAGGGACCGGGGGTCATGGACCGCGAGTCGATCGACCAAACGGTTCGCGAGTCTTGCTCGCATAGATTGCGGCTTTCGGCTGGTTGCCCGATGCCCGCGCGCGGAGGGAGGATCAAGGGCGCAGAACCGTTCAGGGTTCGGCGCAGCCGACCCTTGACGCTCCTGAGCACGCGGGCTTCGACCCTGATCGAAAGTGCGATCCGGCGAGGTGACCCTCCAGCGGTCCGATGGGTAGGTCCATCACGGTGCTGCTCACCCTTTGAGCCTGCGGTCCACACGCAGTGCGGGAGAGCCACTGAGGCGGAGCAAGCCCACTTACAGCCCCCCGTCTCTGCAGAGGTCGTCCTGCAGCTCCGTCAGCGCGTTCCGCGTCCGCATGGGCTGGCAGGTGTTGGCCAGGAAGTAGGACGAGGCGCCCACCGTCGCGGCCTTGAGCCTCGCCCCGAGCGCCGGCCAGCACCAATCGAACGCCACCTTCCTCGCATCACCCGCGCGGGCATCCGTCGCCGGCAGGTCCAGTGCGGCCAGTACCGCCTCCGCGAGCTCCTCGTCCTTGCAGGCGCCAGTCTCCTTCCCACCCCGCATCGCCGAGGCGAAGAGCGGCATCGCGACATAGGCGAAGTGGCCTCTCTTCACGAGCCGCGCGGCCTGGAGCGTCGTTTCGGTGCTCGCGTCCCCCGCCAGCTCCCGGTACGTGTCCATGCAGCCACTCCGCTCGCTCTTGAGGCAGCGCTCCAGGTCCTTCAATCCCCGCGCATCGCGCGCCGAGGAGAAGCCGGGAGCCTTGGCGAGGAAGGCATACCGCTGCCCCAGAGCGCGCGCCTTCCGGACGGTGGCGAACGGGTCCTTGTCATCCAGGGCCGTGGCCGATTCGACTTCGGCCGTCGCCGCTTCCGTCACGAGCGCGCGCCATGTGTCGGAGCGCGAGGCGGGAGGAATCTCCTCCGCGCGCTCCAGCAGCTCCACCCAGGACTTCTGCACGGCCAGCGCCCGAAGGTCTTCGAGCGTCGCGGTGGGGCGAGCCAGCACCGACGCCGATAGGAGATACGCCAGCACCATGGGCAGTCGACGCGTCACTGGAGCCTCCCGTCCAGGAACGCGGGCCCCTCGGCCGCGCCCCCTTGAGTCGTGGTAAAGATGAGCGCGCCGGCCCCCTGCTCGAACGCGAGCGCAGGCCCGAAGCGACAGGTGAGGACCGAGACATCCTTCACTGCGGCGCAGCGAGCCCGGGCCCGCGCCGCGAGCGGCGCACACACCGCCCAGACGTCCAGCTCCGCCATCACCGCATCGTCGAAGGTCTTCCAGTCGAACGTGAAGGTCGGTGATGTGCCGCACGCCTTGCGCAGCGCCGCCATGGCCTCGGCGGCGCGCGCGGTGTACTTCTTCTCGAGGTGGGGCCAGGCCTTCTTCTCGAAGGCCGCGAGCCGCCCGGACGCCCGTTGCAGCAAGTGCGCGGAAAGCACTTCGGAGGCAGACGCATTGTCCGTCGCCTCCTCGCTGAACTTGACGCGGAAGGACGGCTTCCCGGGAACGAAGGCCTCGTAATCGCCAGCGCGCTGGGACAGCAACACCCAGTCCGCGCCGCGATGACGGACGACGAAATCGACACCCCGCCCCGTGTCCCGGAACTTGCCGCGCACCGAGAGGCCATCCTGCTCGGTGTCGGTGCCCTGAAGCCGCAGCACCACCTCCGACGCCTCCCGGGGCGCCAGCGTCACGACCTCGATGGACTGCCCGTCGGTGCCCCGATAGACCTTGAGGGCCAACGGCTCCAGTGACTCCGCCGCCACGGCCCCCTGGGCCCACAGCAGTAGGAGCAACATTCTCACTCTCCGCGCCATGCTCAATTCACCGCCTTCTCGAGGGTCACCTTGGTGTTGTCCTCGATGTTCGTGTGGTCCTTGCTCATGCGATACGTCAGCGTGCCCTTGCCAGCGAGACACTTCTCAGCGTCGCGTCGTTGGTGCCGTCCTTCTTCGCGGGCGGCTTTGTGCCACCGAACAGGCACGACGCGCCGGACACCTTCTTCGCAATCGCCTTCCAGGCCGAGGGCTGACACGTACTGGTGACCGCATGGATGGTCGCCGCACAGGAGGAACCAGAGCGCGTGTTCGGCCAGGCCTCCAGTCTCAAGCTCTGGAAGTCGCTCTTGATGGCGAGTTTGGTGCCACACTTCTCGTTCGCGGCATCCACGGCCTCGGAGCTCTCCTCTTCGAACGACGCCTTCGCCTCCGCCTGCGCGGGATTGAGCTCCTCCTCGGTGAAGGCAGGCGTCCACAGCAGGGCCACGGCGGCGAACACGCGCTTCGAATCCATGCAGTTTTTCTCCAGGAAGGAGCGACCGTCGCGAGGTTCGAACAGTCCTGAGCGCTACCCGAGCGTATCAGCGGAATAGACGCCATGCAGCGAGTAAGGTCTGGAAGGGAATTGCCCCGCTGTCAGATAGTACCCCTTGATGGCGGAGAGCTCCTCGTCCGCCCATGCAGAAGGAGGAGCCTGCACCGCGCTGCCGTCTTGTCTCCACCAGCCTGAGGCGCCCATCCGAAGTCACGCGTAGGACGTGACGAGCGCCATCCGCTCTGGCGGAGCCGCAGAGGATCTCGTCGAGGCGCTGGCTCATCGTGGCCACCGCGCGGGAGATCCTCGAGCGCAGACGACATCGACGCCCCAGTCAGTTCCCCCCTGCGCAGGGCCCTCTGGGTTGATTTCACCGAGGAGCTAGAATCCCACACTATCTCGGGAATTTGGTTGGTCTCGAGTTCGACTGAGAAGCGCGCTGCAAAGAGTTCGGAACGAACGTGCGCCCAGGATTGAAGAAGACAGTCGACGAGGCGGCCAAGCTCGGTGTTCCACCCGAGGTCAAGCTGGACACACTCGTCTCGAAGTATGAGAAACATATTGAGTCTTGGAATACCGCATGATCAAAGCTCTACGTCATGCCTCTAATCAATGCGCTCACCAACTGGGCTCGAGCCAGCCGAGTGTCATGGCCATTCGATGTGACTGACGAAGGCGCGCAGGGTGTCGCAGCCCAGTTGTTGGAGGCGCCGAAATGCCCTGCGCGCCATGTGGCGCAGTTACTCCGCGTCGCCCGCCCAGCAGAGCAGGGTCGACTCCGTACAATCTTGCGTCGGGGCCAAAATACCTGGAAACTCAAGATTGCCGTTCATTCCAGGAGAGACAACTCGCATGCATTCAAAGCTCGTTCTCGCCGCCGTGGCCCTGCTGTCGACGTCCGCCTTCGCCGAGGAGGACCTCAAGCCCTCGCAAGAGGAAGCCAAGGAGTCCTTCGAGGAGAAGATTGCCCCGTCGCTGAAGTCCGCCAATGACAAGTGCGGCACCAAGCTCACCGTCAAGACCGACTTCCAGAACTTCAAGCCCGAGGCATGGGGCAGCAGCAACTACGGCTCGTACTGTGAAGCGGCACTCAATGGTCTGGAGTCACTCTGCGAGCGCCCAGCCTACAAGAAGGCCATCGCGAAGAAGGTGACTGGCGTGTCGTGTCTCTTCACTGGCATCAAGCCGGCGGCGAAGGACGACGGGGTCAACGACGCGACCCAGCGCAACATCACGCTCGACAAGGGCAATCTCACCTACCACATGGACAAGGACCACACGAACATCTCGGACAACACCAAGGTCGTGGTCGAGAAGGCACTGAATTGAGCCTGGCGCGGTTGATGGCGACTGCGTGGGTGTTGAGGGTGCCCCACGCAGACCTGGCCACGATGTGGCAGTGAGCCACTCCCTGGGCGCCCCCCACATCGTGTGACGCCCCTCTCATTCACACCGCTGCTGGTTGCATTGCGCTCCAGGGAGCGCCGAGAAGGTCGAGGACCGCTTGGGGCGGGTACGGTAGTGCCCAAGCCCCAAGCGGCGCACGTGCCACGACTCGGTCAACGCGTCAAAGAGGCGGTCGTCCTGCCACGAATGGCGCGGACGAGCTTGAAGACGGACCGGTCCGGGCTTGGCGACCGCCGTGAGGAAGCGGAGTCGATGGATGGGTGAATGCGTGGGTGAGGATTCGGCGGCTCGACGACGCCCCTCCCCATGACGGCGCGAGCCTCTCCTGGTATCCCGTGGCCGCCGCGGCCGGGGGTGTCAGCCTCCACCTCCACCTCCCCCTCTCACGGCCCCTGGGGGTGAACGGCCTCCTCGACCTTGGTGTAATGAGAAACAAGGTCACCGTCGCCCTACCGGCGTGGTCGAGACAGACTCAGTCACGATTTAGCGGACATTCCGGCGAAGGGAACTATTTCGGCGCTCATGCGATAATGAGGGGCATGACGACTCCTGTTTCTGGCGGTTCTCGGCCCCCGGTTCAAGTCACGTCGCGCCTTCAGCGGGAGTCGCCTGCGGTCACGCCGCAGGGACATCTCCAGGCGGGGGCGACGCAGGACACGCGAGTCGAGCGGAACTACGTACGGGAACAGATGGGGGTGGACCGATTCGACCCGAGCACCAACACCCGGCTCTCCGGCCGGGGGCGGGCGGCGGCGGAGCTCCTTCCGAACCTGACGACGGGCCCCCGGCGGGTAGGCGGCTCCGTCGCGGCCCTGGAGACCGAAGGGGCGCTGCGGAACGCGGATGGCTCGGTATCCCGCCGGTTGGAGGGTCGCGCCCTGGTGGCCGAGGGCGTGGCGCGGGGCTCGGCCGCGGTCGGCGGACAGGGCGTCCAGGCGTCGGGGGAAGTACGGGCGGGGGCGTTGGTCGCCGAAGGTCGCGTGCGCACGGCGGACGGCCGCGAGGTGGGCGCCTTCAGCGCCGGGGCGACGGCGCAGATGTCTGGCACCGTGAACATCAATCCCGCCACGGGTGACTACCGCGCTGGCGTGACGGTGGACAACCTCCTGGGCGCCCGCGTCGAGGGACAGGCCCGCTTCGGCACCGAGGATGCCTCCGTCACGGGGCGGCTCGCGGCGCAAGCCGGGGTTGGCCTGACGGCGCGGATGGAGGCGGGCCTCCAGAACAACCGACTGCGGGGGCGACTCGAATTTGGCGCGGCGCTGGGCCTGGGCCTGCGCGCCGGGGTCTCGGTGGATGTCAACCTGCAGCCCGCGGCGCGCGCCGCGCAGGAGGCCGCCGCGATGGCCGGACGCGCGGCCAGCGATGCCCTGGATTGGGCCGGGCAGCAGGTCACCAGCGCGCGCGAGCTCTTCCGCCGCACGGGGCAGCCGCTGTCCTCCCGATAACGACAACCCTTCAGCCGCTGCTCGCCCAGGACCGCGGTTCGGAGGCCGAGCAGCAGGCCCTGGCACATCACGACCAGGAGGCCCTGGTCACGCTCTCATTCGAGCGAGGACTTCCCCGCCGCGCTCAGCACACTCGCTCGCGCGCCCCCAGCGGTGGTTCAAGCGCGGCCACGCAACACCACCAATGGCGTGACGCTCCCGCCCCACTCCAATTCGAACCTGGCAGCGGGTGACAGCCGCGCGAGAAAGCCCCCGTGTCGACCATCACCCCACAGGAACGGAGCGAGGTCCAGGGCCACCGCTTCGTGGCGCACCTGGTCGCCGTCGAGCACTGGGTGGAGCGCCTCCGTCACCGGCACCCGCTCCTGGACAATCCAGGCCTCCTCCAGCGCCCGCTCGAGTGTGGCGGTCCACGTAGCCGCATCCGTCCTCCAGCCCAAGACGGCGCCAGGGCCGAAGGTCGGCTTGAGCACCAGCCGCTCGCGGTTCTCAGCCACGTACGACACCAGATCCACCCGCTGTCCCTCGATCCCCCGGGTCTGTCCGCGGCTCGCGTGTCGCGTCCAGGGGATGTGCCGCCTCAAGGCGTCCGTCTCTCCAAAGAGGTTCGGCCAGATACTGAAATCGACCCATAGCGCCCGGCTGCGCAGGAGGATGCTGCGGGACAGGCCGTTCGCGAAGGCCGCCGCGCCATCGCACAAGGCGCGCTGGACGGGATGGTCAGGCCCGCAGCCCTCCACCAGCTCATCGAGACCCGCCCCCGAGGTGGCTGTGATGGTGTCCACTGGGAAGCCCCCGACGCGAAGCACGCGACTCGAGTACGTCCAGTCGTCTTGGGAGTGACGACACGAAACAGGCAGCCGTTCGTCTCCAGGAAGTCCTGGAACGTCCTCGTCCCCTCCTCGCCCCAAGAGCCCGGCGGCCCGAGGCACGCCTGCCGCGGAACCCCAGCCCGGCCGTCGCGCGCGTTGAGCGCTGTCAGGGCCGGGACGAGGTGGGAAGCGGTGGCTGAGCTTGCTCCGCTTCAGCGGACACCAATGAAGAAACAGGTACGGTGTCCGACTTGGCGGAAGCGAGGAGGGCGCGGCCATCGGCAACGCTGCGCCCGCCGAGTTCGAAAGGGCAGCGGCGTAAGTCATCCGTCCACGAGAGCGGAGCAAACCCACACTGGCGACCGTTCGTGTGCACTCCTCAGCACGCGCAGCCGGGGCCTTTCCGGCACGTCTTGTTGCACGAAATGCAGGCGTCGCCGCACGGGCAGCCATTTGTGCACACCTTGCAGCAACTTCGCGCAGGCGCAGAGGTGGACGCAGGCTCGACCGTGGAGGGGGCCGCTGGGACTGCTCGAAGCGGCTCAGGCGAGGACTGCGGCTTTGCCTCGGCGGCGCGCATCTCCGTCACTTCATCGGCTGTCGCGTAGACGCCAGAGCACACCTTCGCCACGAGTCCGCCATCATCCAGCAAAATGCGAGTCATGCTGGACGCAGAGTGCCTCGACGTATTGATGGAGATGAAGTCACCGGCACTCTGTCCCTGCACGAGGATCAGGAGGGGCGGGATGTCGGCATCCACGGTGTATTGGATCTGTTTCTGCTCTCCCTCGCTCACGAAGAGACAGGAAACCTTCTTACCGCTTCGCCAGCACTCGAGAGAGTACCCCTGCGCCTCTGTGGTGCTTGGCGCACCGAGCTGGGCCGCCACGCCAAGGGCTTTGCACTCCTTGAACACCATGTAGAAGGTGGGGCGCCCCTCGCCTGCCCACGCCTGAAAGGCGAGCACGACGAAGGTAACGGAGAGGGCAACGCGAACGTGGTGCATGTGATGTTCCTATAGATAGACAGGGTGGGGTCGGCTTGATTGCACATCAGCAGGCGCTCAGGCCACGCGCCCAGGCGCCGATGCCGAATCATGCGCCAGGGCTCGCAGATCGAATTCCTTCAGTCCTCGCAAGGTCCGGTATCGCTCCGGGAACGCCGTCAGGATGAGCACCTGGAGCGACTCTCCCGCCGTCGCGATGAGGTCCAGGGCGCGCGCGTGGCGCACCGAGTCGGTGTTCACCAGCGCGTCGTCCAGCACGACGAGCTGCGGCTCCGGCGCATGGCCCTGCCGCGAGAGCAGCTCCCCCAGCGCCAGCCGCAACGCGAACAGGGTCTGCTCCTGCATGCCCCAGGAGAACTGGGCCAGCGCGCGCGCCCCATCCTGGGTCCGGAGACCGGCGTCGTCGAGGTCGGCCCCCAGCACGAGAGACTCACGCCGCCCCTCCCCTCGGATATGTGACAGACGTGCCTGCACGGCCGCCTCCATCGGCGCGACGAACGTCCGATTCACCTGCTCCTGCCAGTGCCTCACTCGCTGACGGAGCAGGTCCGCGGCCTCGGCCCTCGTTCGCAATCGCTGGTGCGCCTCGACCGCCAGGGCGAGCTTCTCCTCGGCCTCTCCCAGGCGCGAGTACGCCCCCGACTCGCCCCCCTGCTCCAGCAGGGCCTCCGCGCGGATGATGCGCGCCTGCGCCTGCCGCTCCGCCTCGAGGACGCGCTCCCGCGCCTCCTCGAGCTGGCGACACCGGCTCGAAGCCCGCTCCTCGGGACGAGGGAGCTGCTCTCGCAGCCCCTTCAGCATGTTCTCCAGCCGCGCCAGCGCGTCTCCCGACTCCACGACCTTCGCGCCCAATTGCTCCAGCGTGAGGCCTTCGGCTTCGAGCCGCGTCGTCAGCTCCAGCTCCAAGGCCCGAGCCGACTCCAACGCCCCCTCTCGCTCCTGGCTCACCATGCGAGCATGCCGCTCCGCCTGCCGATAACGCACCTCCGCCTCGTCCTTCACCTTCTCTCGCGCACGCACCTCCTGGCGTCGCACCTTCAGCTCGTCCGCGAGTTCCTCGAGGTCCGGAGACGGCTGCGCGTCCAACACCTCCACGGAGAGGTTCAGCTGCCCCGCGAGCGCCCCCACACGACCGGCCTGTTCTCGCAGTTGCTCGCGGAGCGCCTCGACGCTCTCGACGTCCGCCGCCTCGAGGAAGGTCGTCAACGCCTCCTCGTGCTTCTCATGCGCCTGGAGTACCGCCCGCTGCGCATCCCACCGCTCCCGCAACTCCTGCAACGACTTGACGCCGTGCTCCTGGAGCTTGCGTGCCACCTCCTTGCGGTACTTCTCCACCTCGGCCTGGAGCTTCCCGACCTCCTCGGCCCCGGTGCTCAGGCGCACCTCCCCGACGCCCTTGATACGCAGGCTGCCCGACGTCACTCCCGCGAAGAGCTTCTGCTCGTCCTTCGCCAGCTTGTGCCGCTGGACGCTCCCCTGGGCCTCCCACTCGATGGTCTGCGGCGCCTCCGGCGTGAAGCCCACCTGGATGCCACGCACGTCCAGCCGGTCCTGCGCTTGTCGCTGCTTGCGCTCGGCCTCCTCGACGCGTCGGACCTCGGCATCCGACAGCGCCTTCGACACGTCCGCCCGCTTCCGACTCCCCTCCAGCAGCTTCTCCAGCCGCTCCCCCTGTCGGAGCTGGACCTCGAGTCGGCGCTGCTCCTCCAGGGACTGCCGCGCTCGCTCCAGCAGTCGGCCACGCTCCAGCCGTTGCTCCGCCTTGTCCTGCTCCCCCAGCCGCCCCAGGTGGGTCTCCTTCGCTTCCCCCCAGGCCGCCTCTTCACGGACCAGCGCCTCGCGCGCCACCTGCAACCCGGGCTCCTTCTCCCCCGCGACCACTCGATGCAGCTCCACACTCCGCCGCAGAGACAGGAGCTCCCGCTGCTTCTGGTCCAACGCCGCCCACTCCTGCCGCGCACGCTGGACATCCTTCTCCTGGAGCGCGAGCTGCTGCTCCAACCGCGACTCCCATCGCAGTTGCTCCTGGAGTCGCGCGAGCCCTTCTTCGTACCCGGCACGCTCGCGTCCGAGCTCGTCCAATGAGACGCGCGCCTCCTCGCACTCCGTCGCGTGCCGCGCCATCACCTCGCGCTGGGCATGCAACGCCTCGACGACGGCCCCCAGCGACCTCACGGCCTCCTCGCTCCGCTCGAGCTCACTTCCCGCGGCCACCTTCCCCTTCTTCGACGTGAAGTATTGGAGATAGGCCTTCTCGACGCCCTTCAGGACGCGCTGCTCCGCCTCGCTCAGCGCCACGACGCCCACGGCATCCATGAGCCTCGACTTGAGGGACGAGTCCAGGCTCGGCAGCTCATGCCGCTCGGGAGCCTGGTTCAGCCACAACAGACGCGCCAGCCCCCACTGCCCCAGCTTCGTCGCCCCCACCTGTGCCCCGGACGACAGCAGGAAACGACGGACGCGTTCGTCCGCGTCGTGTGAGTCCGCAAGCCGTTCGAACTTCGTCCCGGTCCACTCGTCGAGCGTGCTCATCGCTCCATCGAGAAACGCCTTCTCCAGGCGATAGCGCTTGCCCCCCGCGTCCAGTTCCACGAGCACCGTCGGCGACAGGTTCGTCCCCCAGGGACGCAGGTTCTGGATCTCCCGGTCCTTCGTCGAGTACCGGTCGAACAGCGCCCGCGCCAAGGCCAGCACGAGGCTCGACTTCCCCATCTCGTTGGGCGCGTGGACGACATGGACGCCCAGGCCGAGGCCACTCAGCTCGACAGGGTTCCGGAAGCAACGGAAGTGCTGCACACGCAACCTGCGCAGGATCATCGCCACGCCTCCATCACCAGGTCCGACAACAACCGCCGCGCCGCGAGCCGCCCCGCCTCGGAGACACCTGGGTCCAGCGGACGCGACAAGTCCTCCAGGAGCGCGGACACCAACGTGCTGTCCCGAGCAATCTCCGCCAGCCGCCCCTCCACCTGGACCTCTGGCGTGTCCTGGCGCTCGACCTTCACGTGGAGAAAGCCCCGCCCCCGCAGCCCTTCCTCCAATGAGTTCACCACCGCCTCGGCCTCCACCGCCGCACGTCCCGTGGTGCGCAAACGCACCAGCGTCCTCGACGGCACGGCCACGTCCGACAACAGACCTCGCAGCCGCTTCGCCTCCGCCTCGGCGCCCAACCCGAGGTTCAGCTCCTCCGCCCGCCACGTCAGCGCCCCCGTGGGCACCGGCGTCAACCTGGGTGTCGCGCCTCTCGCGCTCAGTTCCACCAGCAAGGCCTGCCCGGAGCCCTCCTCGCCGAACTTCGTGGGCTCATGCGCCCCCGCGTAGGCCGTGCGTCCCTCGTGGATGTACTGCCCATGCCAATGCCCGAGCGCGAGGTAGTCGAGCCCCGCCCGCGTCGCCGCGTCCATGGCGATGGGGAAATCATCCGGCGCATGTCGCCCTTCGATGCGCAAGGAGCCGTGCGCCACGCCGATTCGGATGGCGTCCGTTCCAGGCACGTCCCTCCACTCGGCGGTCGGGTCCTTCATCCCCTTCTTCTGCCGGAGCGGCGCGGCGAGCAGCACGGCGGACGTCCCAGGGATGGGCACCGGCGCTTCGCCATCCAGCAGCCTGACGTGCGGGGGACGCTCCTTCCAGGCCGCGCGGCGGTACACCGCGTCCGGCGTCAGGGCGTCGTGATTGCCCGGCAGTACGTACACGGGGGCCCGCGACTGCGCGAGCACCGCCACCACGGCGTGGACGAGGGGGTTCTCGACCTGGTTGTCCTCGAAGACATCCCCCGCCAGGACGACGGCGTCCACCAGGAGGTCATTCGCCGCGAGGATGACCTTGCGGGCTGCGTCCAGCCGAGCCTGCCGGACCTCTCTCGCCACCTCGGCCACGTGCTGCGCGCGGAGCCCCATCTGCCAGTCCGCGCTATGAAGAATCCTGACCATGCTCCACCAATGGGCCGCGAATGGCAGACGCGGCGGTATGGGGTTTCGAGCACGGTACCGGCGCCAGGATGAAGGGGACATACCTCCCAGGGGGTAGGCGGACAGCCATGGGTCCGCGGCCCGAGAGTGCATTTCCACCCACCCAGGTCATTCAATTTCAGACATCGAAATCCCCCCTGACCCCTGGCATCTCGTGGATCGGGCCCGTTAGGATCGACCTCGCGGAGCGGTCCCCCTCCGGAGCGTCAGTGGACTCCGGCCCTCCAGGTAACGAATCGCGCCGAGGCCGTTCGAGCCTGGGCGGTAGGACTCCGGGCTCCCGGAGGACGTACCACCGTGGTGGTAGGGACAGGCGCTCCGCGTGCGCCTATTCAGGGTGAGCAGTCATTCCGACCGACGCGGGAGGTACTCCCGCCTGCTGGGATGGAGGAACGCATTCATGTACCTGGATGCTCGGGAGTTCGCGCTCAGGGACGAGGTCATTGCCGCGCTCGGCAGCACTCCCCAGAACCTCTCCGCCGTCCTGGAGAAGGTCCGACCGGTGCTCCTGGAACTGATTCCCGCCGAGTACATGGGCCTGTGCATCGTCACTCCCGGCCAGCCCATCGAATACACCTGGCACGTCCCCGGCCCTCGCGTCCCGCTCCTCGAGCAGTACGACGCGGAGGTGATGGAGGCGGACTTCGTCCGGAAGACGCTGGTCCACAACATCGACCGAGTCATGCGGGACTCCGAGATGGTCTCCCGCAAGGAGTTGGAAGCCAGCCTCCTCTATCAACGCAGTCGCGAGCAGGCCCTCCGACTCGAGCACGTCATGGCGGTCCTCCTCGACATCCAGCCGGGCGTTCTGTGCGGCTTCACGCTCTACCGGGATCGCCGTCGGCCCTTCTCCGAGCACGCCATCTCGCTGTTGACGGGCCTGACGAGGATGCTCTCCGGAGCGGTGCGCAACTGCCGCGCCTTTGAAGCCGCGACGCTGGGAGTCAATCTGCTCGACCAGATGCACGAAAAGCCGGGTGCGGCCTACATCGTGGTGGATCCTCCAGCCCGCGAACGGCTCCGCTCGCGACACGCCGAAGTCCTCTTGAACAAGTGGTTCACCCACTCCGACATCCACAGTTCGGGGCTTCCCCTCATCCTCGTGGAGAAGTTGGCGGAACTCGTCCATTCGAGCCCAGAGCAACGCCTGGAGCGCTCGACCTGGGTGCGAACACTCGACGACGTCTATCGGGTCGTGAAGTTCGTCGAGCTTCCAAGTCTCGAGGGTCCGCGCTCCTGGGCGCTCCTCCTCCATGAGATTCCCCGGTCCATTCCCCTGCCAGAGGACATGAAAAGCAGACTCACGGATGCCCAGATCATCATCGCCCAGGCCGTACTCCGCAGCTGGACCAACGAGCAGATTGCCTCGGAGACCGGCCTCTCAATCGAGACGGTGAAGACCCACATCAAGAACATCTTCAGCCGGGAGCGGTTGAACTGCGACAACCGGGCCGACTTCATCTACCAGGCGGCGAAGTTGATGAGACCCATCTGAGCCGCCACGGGCGGACCCGCCCCTCGGCCTCCCTCCCCGGGCCCACCCGTGGCGCTCGACCCATCGAAACGTCAGAACCGCGGCAGGGTCAGCAGGTTGTCGTAAGGACTGTCATTCGGCGCCGTCCGCAAGTACGGCGGGCTCGCGCGGACCACATGGACGGAGACATCCCTCGGAGACGCCTTGACCCGGGCATCCCCGCCGTCATCGATCCATCGAACCATCTCCTCCCGGGAGGATTCGCCTTGTCGAAAGTTGAGTCCATCCACCCAGCGAACGCGCGTGATGTGCTCGAGCCTGTCACCGCCCGAGAGCCGGATGTGTGTGATGTAACGCATGCAATCGCTCCCCTCGTGTCCGTCAGTCTTCACACGAGAGGATGGACCTCGGCGAAACGGCTGTCTGTACCTCCCGGGAGGTATGCCCGCTCACGGGTCGCGGAAGAAGCCGGGGTACACCACGCGCGTCGTCCGCGCCGACAGCACGACGGCGGCCTGGTCCTCCACCTCCGTGAGGGTGCGCAGCACGCTCGTCAGCTCGGCCACGTGGTCCTCATCCAGCGAGCCGTGGCTGCGCAGGAACGTCACCGCGCGGTGGATGTTGGGGATGGCGCTCACCTGGAGCAGCCGGTCCACCGCGCCCGTGGCCCGCGTCACGGAGAGGTACTCCAGGACGTACGCGGTCCCCAGGAACGCGGTGGGCACCCCCGCCCACGCGGTGAAGCAGTTCCACCCCGTATAGGCATCCACCGCCGGCGAGGGAATCGTGTCCTGGACGGCTCGCACCGGGCACCCCAGGTTCTCCAGGTCCGCCAGGAGCCAGCGCTCATGGCCCCGCTCCTCCTCGGACTTCTGGAGCAGCAGGTCCGCCAGCTTCGGGTGCCGACCCAAGCGGTTCAGCCGCGCCCCCGCCCCCTTGAGCAGCGGCGTGCTCCAGCGCACGTAGTGGTACGTCTGCACCAGGTAGTGGACGTACCCCTCCCGGTCGATCGTCCCGTCGAACAGGCGGCTCGCTTCGGGGTGCGCGTCCAGCGTCGCCACCAGTCCGCGGCCCTCCTGCTCCAGCAGGCCCACCCAGTCCATCGGCTTCGAGGTCTCCAGCGTCATCTGCACGGACGTCTCCTGTCCGGGGCACATGTGCTCCCGGTTGCTGCGAGGTGAAGGTGAAGGGAAGAAGACAGCCAGCCCGGTGCTCAGCCGGCGCGGCGCAGCACGCCGCCCAGCGCGCGGAACCGCTCCAGGGTGCTCTCGGGAATCTCGTCGAGCGCCGCGATGAGCGGCAGCGTGAAGCGGTGGAAGCTCGCGTCGTAGAGGGGCTCCGCGACGAACCGCGCCCCCATCTTCCGCGCGAACAGCGACGGTGCCCGCGGCATCCGCAGGCCCCCCAGGTTCCCCCCCTCCGCCCGCTCGCGCTCCAGCGGCGTATAGAACGGGGTCGCCGGAATCACGGGCGACGCCTGGGGCGCCGTCACCCGGACCTTCCAACGCGGACTCACCCAGCCCCGGTGCGCGGCCACCCGCGCCATGACCCCGGCGTCCTCACGCGAATCCGTGTCCAGGTTCGCCGCGGCAATCCAGTGCGTCACGCCTCGGCGACGACTCTCCGCGTAGATGCCCGCCTGCAGATGCGCCACCGCCTCCGAGTGCCGCCACGGCTCGAGCACACAGAAGCGCGCCGTCTCCGCGAACACCCGCCCCGGCGCCGCCAGCCCCGACAGGTCGAGCTTCTGCTCCAGCTCGAGCCCCAGCCGGCCCCCCGTGGCGAGCGCCACCTCCGGGTTGGTCAGCAACATGCGCAGCGTCGCCACCGGCTCCCGCTCCGCGTAGACCACCAGGTGCACCGTCGTCTCCAGCGTGTCGAAGCAGCTCACCTCCCGCCGCGTCGGCGGCGCCTTGCCTTCCACCAATCGCAGCTCGTCACCAAACACGGCCCACCGGACCTTCAGCGCGTCGTCGAGCTCGCGCTGGGTGGTGGCCACTCGGCAATACATGGACGTCATGGGTCCCCTCACGGAAGCGGGTCGGGTCCGGCGTCGCGCCGTCCTCGCCCTTTCTTTCGTCGTCCACGGCCGAAGTGCGCCGCCGCGTCGTGTTTCCACGGTCCAACGCCTCGCGTACCACCCGGGAGGTACAGACAACCCACGCGCCCTGCCGCAACCTCACACGGCCATGCGCACAAACACCTCTGTCGCACTCACCTGGGCGGGAACGAAGGAACACCCAACACGCAGTCAAACCGTGAGCGGGGTGGTGGAACCCGGTGAGGAGTAGGGATGAGCTTTCCGACACAAGCGGAGGAGCAGGCACTTCATGAACGCATTCTGGCGGGCCAGAGTCTCGCCCATCGCGATGTGTTCAGGGTCTTCATGGACCCCATCATCGACATCCTGTGCAAGCGCCGGGGGCAGAGCAGGGAGGACGCGTATGACGCGACCATCGACGTCATCTACTCCTATCTGCGGGCTCCCGCACGGTACGACCCGACCAGGGGGCCCCTGCATAACTACCTGACGCAGGCCGCCGTCAAGAAGACCCTCGATCGCTTCCGCTCCAATGAAGCACGCCAGCGCCGGGAACAGGAATTCGGAGACGTTTTCGAACTTCGCGCGAGGACTCCGAAGGAAAGCATGGAAATCACCGTGGAGGCGAGGCTCGCCGTGGATCGAATCGAACAGCAAGAGCTTCAGGAGATGGACCGCACCTTCCTCAAGCTCTACCTCCAGGGCGAACGCTCCACCCACATCCTGGCCACAGCCATGGGCCTGCCACAGGGCTCGGAGATGGACCAGCGCCGAGAGGTCAAGAGACACCGGGACCGTCTCCTGAAGTTCCTGGGGCGACTCGGAAAGGAGGACCGAGATGTCTAACCCAGATTGGCTCGAACATGCGGCGAAGCGCGGCAGGAGCGAGCCGTGGACCCTCGCCTATACCTTCGAGCGATACCGCCAACTGGAAGGATTGAGCGAGCAGGCCCTCGCCCATGAATTGAACTGCACGCTCGACGTGGTCCATTGGATGTCCCTTTGCCGCCGGCCCGATGGCGAGGATTTCAAGGCCCAGGTGACCGACATCGCCCGACATCATGACGTGGAGCCCCTCGCCCTCCTGAAGGTGATTCGCCGGGTCGGAGTCGTGGACGCGCTCTCCATGTCCACACGAGACGGACACGGTGCAACTCGGTCCCTCCAACTCGCTGCGAGGGACCGGATGCCAGACGAAGAGAAGAAGCCATGACGGCACACTGGCTGGAGGAGGCCGTGAACGCGTGTGGGCTGACGGCCCCCTCCCGCTATCCTCGCGACCTGGCGTCCGAGCTGCTCTGGTTGCCATTCATCGAGATGGTGGCGATGCCCGAGCTGTCTCCGGACGCCATGCGCGCCTGGCTGTCGCGCCGAGGCGTCCGACACCCGGTCGCGGCCGACACCCACGAACTGACGGGCTGCATGGTGGCGGAGCGGGGCCATGGCTTCCTCTTCTTCGACAGCAGCCGCGAGCGCACCGAGCAACGCTTCACCATCGCCCACGAGTTCGCCCACTTCGTCCTGGAGCAGGTGCTGCCCCGCCGCAAGGCGGTGGAGGTGTTCGGCGATGCCATCCTCCAGGTCCTCGACGGGGAGCGCGAGCCGACGCCCGAGGAGTCCCTGACAGCACTCTTCGAGCGGATTGCCCTGGGACGACAGCCGAACCTCATGGCTCGCGACGACTCGGGGCTGCCCGCCAGCCGCGCCGTCATGGAGGCCGAGCACCGCGCGGACCTGCTCGCGCTCGAGCTGCTCGCGCCGGAGGCGCTCGCCCTGCCGCTCGTGAAGAACAGCCCCTCCGACCAGGAGGCGCGCGGGCGGCTGGTGTTCCGCTTCGGGATTCCCTGGGACATGGCCGAGCCCTACGTCCACTGGCTGCGCGAGCGGCTGCGGGTCCCACGGTTCTCCATCGATGCATTCCTCGGAGTGGAGGGAGAGTAGCCATGTCGAGAGGGGCTCCACCGGACGATGTGGACGAGCTTCACGGAGATGACGACTATCGCGAGGCGTTCGGGGAGGACCTCCCCACCACGTTGGACCTCGACCGCTGGTCCACGGGGTTCGACCTCGACCGCGTCATGGAGCGGTTCCGCCAGGAGATCGCGACGGCGGTCCACAAGGAGGGCCGCCTGCGGGCCGCCGTGCGCAAGGAGATCTTCCCCAAGCTGTCCAGCCGCACGCGGGCGCTCCCGGAGGCAGGGGTCTACAAGGTCACGCCCGAGGAGCTCTCGCTCATCCACGAGCGTCTGCTCTTCCGTGGCAAGGTCGACGCCGTCGCCGGCAGCCAGGCCGCCCACGACAGCCTGCCCATCGGCATCTCGCAGATAGGCGTCGGCGTCGTTGGCTATCAGGGGACCTCGGGCGCCTTCTCGCAACGCCTGTTCCGCAAGGAGATGTCGTCGCGCTCCACGGACCCGCTCCAGGAGGCCAAGGACTTCATCGACATGCGGCAGCACCGCTACAAGGGGCAGCACGACACCTTGTCGCGGATGGCGCGGCGGGGCATCCGGACCTACGCCGAGCGCGCCGTGCTGCTGCACAAGTCCTCCGCCGAGTGGCGAATGGGCCTGGGCAACCCCTGCGCACACGAACTGCTCTCCGGCTCGGGCTACATGAGCCTCTTGCAGCGGTCGCTGACCGTGCTCGAGCGCCTCATCCACGAGCACAAGAAGTTCGTGTTCGTCTCCGGAACGCTCCACGACCGGGGGTTCCTGACCATGGGCTTCGCCCTCGACGCCGGCGAGTACGCCCTCCTGGAGACGCTCGAGCGCGACGGCGGCTCCATCGTCGAGGGTTGGGAGTACGGCGGTCGGAGCAAGCGCCTGGCCTGGGAGTTCGTGCGCGAGTCCAACTCCAAGGTCGTGAAGGGGCTCTTCCGCGTCTCGGACCACTCGCCGCCGCGGCTGTTCTACGCGCACCGCGAGCACGTCCACGAGGCCGCCTGGGTCGCGATGGCCGACAGCGTCCTTCGTCCCGAGCGCGGGTTCCCGCTGCTCCTCGACGTCGCGGAGATGTCCTGCCGCAGCGCCTTCGGCGACGACGGCTTCATCGGCCTTGTCCATGACGCCTACGCCCAGGCCGGAGCCAACCTCCAGTTCTTCAGCGAGCGCACCTCGCGCCGGTAGCAGGAGAGAGCCGATGACCACTGACAACAAGGGCCCCAGGGCTCCCAGCAATGGGGTGTTCGAGTTCGAGGGGGAACGCGGCCATCCCAATCACACGGTGAACGGCAGGGCCCCGGGGTTCCAGGTCGTGGGTGGAGCGCATGGCGAGCCTCCACCGTTCTCCGGGCCACGACCGCCTGCCGTTCCATCAGGCCGCGCCCCGTCCCCCCCTCCCGTAGGAGCCCCGTCCCAGCCCCTTCGAGGTGGCCGGGGCGACGTCATCCGTTCGACGCCCGCCGAGGCGCGCGCCGTACTCGAAGGGCTGAAGAACGACCCGACGGCGACTCCACCCGACCCGGAGCTGGCCCTGGCCGCGGGCTTCACGCACTTCGACACCGCGTCCAGCGAGGACAACCTGCTGACCGTCCTTCTCGCGCGCGACGACCTGCACCTGCTCGCGTCACAGACGCTGGTCCGGGTGAAGTCGCGCGAGGATGGACGCTCATATCTGGGAGTCGTCGTCGGTGGCCCCTTCGCCGAGCCCAACGCCGTTCCCGTCAATTCGACGATGGCGATTGGCGTGGTGACGCACGGCAAGAAGCTCACCTACACCTTCGACTATCACGGCCGCGCGGAGGTGGAGCTCCTGGGCGAGGAGGTCGCCGGCACGCTCAAGCCCCCGCGCTTCCGGCCCCGTCCCCAGAGCCCCGTGTTCGTGCTGGACGACGCGGAGAGCGAGCGCGTGCTGGGCGTGGGGGGCGATTTGTGCCTGGGCGTCGTCGTGGGCTACGAGCGCATGGAGGCCCGCCTCAACGCGCGCGACAAGTCCGTCCTGCCCCGGCACACCGGCATCCTCGGCACCACCGGCGGCGGCAAGTCCACCACCGTGGCCACGCTCATCCACCGCGCCCAGGCGGAGGGAATCGCCACCGTCGTCTTCGACGTGGAGGGGGAATACACCCACGTCGACGAGCCCACCGACCACGCCGCCATGCTGGAGGCCCTCAAGCGACGTGGACAGAAGGCCCAGGGCGTCCGCGACCTGCACATCCACCACCTCGCGGGCCGCGCCAGCCGCAACCCGCGACACAAGAACCTGCACCGCTTCTCCCTGAACTTCTCCAGCCTCTCCCCCTACGCGCTGGCCGAAATCCTGGACATGTCGGACGCCCAGCAGGAGCGCTTCCTCAAGGCCTACGACGTCACGAAGCTGCTGCTCGAGGACTTCGGCCTCTTCCCCCAGAACGAGGAGGACCGCCGTCAGGCCCTCGACGTGGACGAGCTGTCCACCGGCTACCCACGGATGACCATCCAGCATGTGCTGGACGTCGTGAGCGCTTATATCTACAGCCTCAGCGACGAGGGCCGCGCCGAGTCGAAGAGTCGCTCCCGCTCCTCCTCCAGAAGGAGGGAGTCGGTGCTCGAGGGGCTCGGAGAGCTGGACGGGCTCGGTGCCGAGGACGCCGCGCCGCCCGCGCCCCATGGCCCCACGCTCTACAGCGAGTTCAAGAGCAGCCCGGGGCGCGTCATGGCCCGCGTCATGGCCCAGAGCAGCAAGCATGAAATCAGCTGGAAGGCGCTGGCCAGCAAGCTCCACCGCCTGCGCCGGCTCAACATCTTCGACGTGGGCACCGTGCCCGGCGTCCACTACGGCTCGATGCTCGTGCCAGGGCGCGTGTCGGTCATCGACCTGTCGGACACCGACTCGCCCCAGCTCAACAACATGGTCATCGCCGACATCCTGCGCGGGCTCCAGAACGCCCAGGAGGCCCGCTACCAGAAGGCGAACGACCAGGACCAGGCCGTCACCCCCGTGCTCATCATCATCGAGGAGGCACACGAGTTCCTGTCCGCCAGCCGCATCAGCCAGATGCCCGTGCTGTTCGAACAGGTGGCCCGCATCGCGAAGCGCGGACGCAAGCGCTGGCTGGGGCTCGTCTTCGTCACGCAGCTGCCCCAACACCTCCCCAACGAAGTGCTCGGCCTGCTCAACAACTTCATCATCCACAAGATGACCGACAGCACCGTCATCTCCCGGATGCAGCGCACCGTGGGCAGCATCGACGAGAGCCTGTGGAACCGCGTGACGCGGCTCGCCCCCGGACAGGCCCTCGTCTCCTTCAGCAACTTCGCCCGCCCGCTGATGGTCGCCGTCGACCCCGCGCCGGTGAAGCGCCTCCTCGTCGACTGAGCAGCCCACCCCGGAGCGCACGCCCCCGGGCCATGACCTGATACTGAAGCACTCGCTTGACTTTCCAGCGGCCGCGCGAATACTAAAGCACATGCTTCAGCATTCCTCCCTGGACCGGGTCTTCCATGCCCTGGCGGACCCCACGCGGCGCGCGATGGTCGAGCGACTCGTCACCGGGCCCGCGTCGGTGAGCGAGCTCGCGGCGCCCTTCAAGGTGTCGTTGTCCGCCATCGGCCAGCAGGTCCAGCTGCTCGAGGAGTGCGGGCTCGTGCGCACCGCGAAGGTGGGCCGCGTCCGCACCGTCGAGCTGCAACCGGACGTCCTGGACGCCGCCGAGCGGTGGTTCCAGAAGCACCGTGCTCGCTGGGAGCGCCGTATGGACCGGTTGGGAGCGCTGCTGGAGGAACCCGACGAAGACGAAACCCCACCTCCGAGGAGAAAGTCATGAGCACGCCCGTCATCCACAAGAGCTTCACCATCGAGCGCACCTACCCCGTCCCCGCCGCTCGCGTCTTCCGCGCCCTGTCGGACCCGAAGAAGAAGCGCCGCTGGTTCGCCGAGGGCGACGGATTCATCATCGACAGCTACACGCTCGACTTCCAGGTGGGCGGCTTCGAGCGCACGCGCTTCCGCTTCGGCGACGGGCCCGCGATGACCAATGACTCCGTCTACCTGGACATCGTCGAGAACGAGCGCGTCGTCTTCGCGTACTCGATGACCATCGGCGGCAACCCGATGTCCTCCTCCCTGGGCACCATGGAGCTGGTGCCCGTCCGCGAAGGCACCCTGCTGCGCTTCACGGAGGCCACCGCCTTCGTCGACGGGAATGACGGCTCGGCGGGTCGGCGCGAAGGCTCCATCGGACTGCTCGAAGCGCTCGCCAAGGAGCTCGAGGTCCACGGCTGACCGCGCGGTAAGACCACGAGAGCGGATTCATGCGACGCGGACGCAAAGTCTTGGGGTGACGCGAGGAATGCGCTCTCCTTCTGGGCGCTCCACTGCCCGGGCTGGACCGCTCCGGCCCGGGCCCTCACACCCCAGAAAGGCTCCCCTTGCTCCGCTCGAGTGCATCCCGATTGACTCCGGGTCTCCTCATCTTCCTCCTCGCGGGAACAGTGACTGTGTCGGCCTGCGACTCGTCCAATGACGGCCCCGCCGACTCCGCGTGCGAGGGAGGGCAGAACTGCCTCGAGGGCGGTGACGCCGGCAGCAGTGGCCCGGACGCCGGCGGCGACGCCGGTACCGACGGCCCAGGCACCGGCACCAGAACCATCACCCATGGCTCGCAGCTCACGCTCGCGGACGTGGGGCCCGCGGGGATTGGCATTTCCTCCTTCACGAACGTCTCCGGAGGAACCTTCACCGGGACGGCGCTGAGCGGCTGGGGCTCGCTCGCGCGCACCGTCGGCGCCGGAGGAGAGACCATCGACGGCTTCACCTTCCCGCAGGGCACGGTCGTCCTCCAGGGCGCGAACCTCACGTCTCGAGTCACCGTCAACTCCGGGTGGCTCGTGCTGCGTGGCTGCAAGGGCGGCATCCTCCTCAACCACCCCACGGGGAATGGAGGCGGCGGCGCGGCCCTGTTCAGCGAGCTCACCGACTTCAACACCGTGGGCACCAAGGATGGCCGGCAGCCCGCGAAGGCCATCTGCCACCGCTGCTTCTTCCCCCACAGCGGGTTGGAGAACGTCTACTCGAACAACGTCACCATCACGGAATCGTGGATCGCCGTGGACCCTGGCGGCGCTGGCGACCATGTGGATGGCATCCAGACATGGGGCGGGCAGTCCTCCCTGGACTTCTCCCGCAACCGCCTGCAGTGGAACGGCGGCTGGAACCAGACCCAGTCCGGGCTCATCGCGATGTACTCCGATGGCGCGCAGGGCGGGTTCGACGGCTACGACCGCGTCACCGTGAAGGACAACTACATCGTCATCGGGCTGGGCGGTGGAATCGGCCTGCATGCGCCCATGGCTGTGCCCGTCACGAACATGGTCGTGACCGGGAACCGTTGGGCGTGGAGCTCCGATTTCAGCGACCCGTACTACACGCCCGCCGTCTACCGGAGCGCGGGCACGGCGAACTACAAGACCGGCGGCAATGCCTGGTCGGACAACCGCTGGGCGGACGGTCCCTACGCGAACCAGTTCCTGCACCCCGACAACGGCACCCGCGCGACGGACTACTGACGCCCCGCCCGCGCTTCGGCCCGCGTCTTGGCCGAACGCGCGTGCGTTCCACTTCCACGCTCCGGGCGAGCGCGGTTCCATCTCCTCGGATGGAACCGCGCCCTCGGGCCTCGGGCACGCAAGGTGCACTCGCGGCGGGCTCAGCGCTCCCGCTGAGTCCTGGAGATTCCATGGCCGAGTCCGAGTCGACGCGCCCCAACATCCTGCTGCTCACGGTGGACCAGCTCATGTTCCCCCGGTTCGCCTATGGCCCCGAGGGCGGCTTCGTTCCCGGCATCAAGGACATCCTCGGGTTCATCGACGCGGGCGGCGACGACAATCCCTATCGCGAGTTCTTCCCCGGCTTCACCGCGCTCCGGAAGCATGCGGCCATCTTCCGCAACCACTCCATCGCCGCCTCCGCCTGTACGCCCAGCCGCGCGGCCATCTACACCGGGCAGTACGGCACGCGCACGGGCGTCACGCAGACGGACGGGCTCTTCAAGAGCGGCGACGCCGCCGCGTTCCCGTGGCTCGCGCCGGATGGGATTCCCACCATCGGCCACTGGTTCCAGCGCGCTGGGTACCACACGCACTACTTCGGCAAGTGGCACGTCAGCAATCCACCCGAGCACTCCCTGAAGCGCTACGGCTTCGACGACTGGGAGCTGTCCTATCCGGAACCCCACGGCGCCTCCATCAACAACCTGGGGGCGTTCCGGGACATCGGCTTCGCCGACCTCGCGTGTGACTTCCTCCGCCGGATGGCGCTGGGCCAGCCCTACAACCGCGCCCTCGCCGAACAGGGCTACGCGGCGCCTCGCGCCAGCGGCCCCTCCACGACGCCTCAGCCCTGGCTCGCCGTCGCCTCCTTCACCAACCCCCACGACATCGCGACCTACCCGCTGCTACCGCGGATGCTCGACCCGGACTCGCACAAGGTCGGGCCGCTCCTCGTCCCCAGCCAGACCGCTCGCTCGGCCACGCCTGTCTCGGGCACGCTCTCCTTCCCGCTCAACCCCCTGGACTTCCCCCAGGACAACGCCCACCTGCCGCCCAACATCCACGACCCGCTCGTCAACAAGCCGAGCTGCCACCGGGACTACGCCTACAAGATGGGCCTCGCGCTCGCCGCGAAGACGGGGCTGGCCCTGCATCAAGCGAAGGAGGGCATCGACCCGGTCGCCGTCACGCTCAACTCGGGCATCCCCTTCCAGCTCACGGTCGCGCCCGACCTCTCCACCCTGCGCTTCAACCAGTACTACGCCTGGCTCATCCACCTGGTGGACGGACACCTCGCGCGCGTGCTGCGCACCCTCGACGAGAGCGGCCTGCGGGACAACACCCTCGTCGTCTTCCTCTCCGACCACGGCGAGTACGCCGGCGCCCACGGCTACATGATGGAGAAGTGGCACACCGCCTATCAGGAGGCGCTGCACGTGCCCCTCGTCGTCCAGTTCCCACCCAAGAGCCAATACGCCAGGACGCGGAACATCGACGCCCTCACCAGCCACGTGGACATCCTCCCCACATTGCTGGGCCTCGCCGGAATCCCCCAGGAAGAAGTCGCGGCGATCCGCACCGACCTGCGGCTGCACCGCCCCGTCCCGCCCTTCGCCGGCGCGGACCTCAGCCCGCTCGCCCGGGGCGACAGCGACACAGTGCTGGAGTCCGACGGCACGCCACGCGCCGGCGTGCTCTTCATCACCGACGACGAAATCACCGAGCCGCTGCCCCGCTCCGGAGACCCGCATCAGCTCCATGACGAGGCGGTCTACTCCGTGTTCGTCCGCTCGGTCGAGGCACTGCGCGAGGGCACCACCCGCGCGGGCAAGGTGCCCGACCTGGCCCCGGGCTCCGTGTGCCAGCCCAACCACGTCCGCTGCGTGCGCACGCCCCGCTGGAAGCTCTCGCGCACCTTCGACCCCTCCGGCGAGCACTCGGACCAGTGGGAGCTGTACGACCTCCACGCGGACCCGCTGGAGCTGGAGAACCTCCTCGTCTTCGATCAGCCCTTCCCCACCGTCGTCCCGAACCTGCCCAAGGGCGTCACCCACGCGGAGGTCGAGACCGCCGCGCGCGCGACGCATGCCCTCCTGGGGAAGTACGAAGCGAGGATGCTGTCCCCCTGGCCTGGGCCGGCATAGCAGTCGGTGACAGCACGAGCACGCCGAGCCAAGTCCCCTCGCATCCTTCGACGTCGACAAAAACAAGAACGGCGTCGTATTCTTCGACAAATGAGCAAACGGGACCAACCCCTCGGAAAGATCTGCGCGGTCAACGCCTCTCTTTCGCTCATCCTCCTGGACAGCGAGCAAATCCCCGAGTGGGAGCCCATGGATGAAGATCCGGAAGGCGACGACCTCGGCGGTCATCCTCAGAAGGTCATCGAACTCTATGAGGACGAAGACTTCGTCTCCGCGGAACTCGACGTCGGCAAAGGCAAGGCCCTCGCCCTCAACCTCGAGGGCATGACCGGCGAGGCCGAGCTCAGGCGCCTGGAGGACGGAAGCCTCGCGTTGCTCGAACCACCCTGGGACTGGTGGACCGACGAGGACAACTACGGAGAACGGAAGGACGAGGTCGCGCGGCTCTTCAAGGATGCCCTCAGCGGCGCCCCGAAG
The DNA here is from genome assembly GCF_021412625.1 of Myxococcus stipitatus. The sequence continues at coordinate 26,532 of NZ_JAKCFI010000012.1, forward strand.
GCGGGGAAGGAGAAGCGCGCGGGAAAGGTTCTCGTCTCGTCCGGGAAGCTGGTTGTTTTTGATTCAAACGAGAGCCTGGAATCCGCTTCGAAAGCCGCCAAGAAAGCCACGAACGGGAAGGTCGTAGGCTTCGGTGACAACGATGGCGGTATCGTGCTCGGTCTGACGCCCGGTCAATATGTCATCTGGCGGCGTGTGATTGAGCCGAAATGGGCAGACGACCAACCCCTCGTCATCGCGTATCTGCGCCGAGCGTGACCTGGGGAGCCCCCTCTCTGGGGCATTCGAACAAAGCTGGCGTGACACCGCTCTTCTGGAGCTCCCGCCCTTCGTGCGGAGGGGGCCCCGAGGAGCCGCCCTCCCACAGAGGCAAACCCTACCGCTCGCCGCCCGCGCTGACGCCGGTCCCCGTCGTCGCGGCGGGGGTCCCCACCGTCTTGCCTCGCACGCCGGGGCCCGCGTGCGCGTCACCCTCGGCCGCGGACAGCATGTCGGGAATCTCCGGCTTGAAGGTGGGGTCGCGCACCAGCACCTGCGCCTGACGCAGGAGGTTGGTGGCCTGCCCCAGGATTCGCGCGGCCTCCTCGGGCGCGTGGAACCCCATGGAGTTCTCCGCCTCGATGAAGTCGAGCATGAACTGGCCCCGCCGCTGGAGCGCGTAGACGCCCGCCAGGTCCGCGTCCGTCTTCCCCGCGGCCTTCGCCGCCTTCACGTCGTTGATGAGCCCCACCAGCGCGTCCAGGCCCTGGTTGCGCAGCCGGAAGGTGCGCTCCTGGAGCGCCTCCGCGCGGGCGCGCAGCTCCTCCTCCGGGAAGTGGTGGCACGTCTGGCACGCGTGGTTGATGTTGAGCAGCGGGCTGCGCACGTGGTGGTCGGTGACCTTCATGGCGCCGACGCGCGTGTACGGCATGTGGCAGTCCGCGCACGCCACGCCCGAGCGCGCGTGGATGCCCTGGTTCCACATCTCGAACTCCGGATGCTGCGCCTTCAACACCGGCGCGCCCGTCTCCTCGTGCGTCCAGTCCTTGTGCGGGTTCTCCTCGTAGTAGGCGAGGATGTTCTCGATCTTCAGGCCCTTGTCCCAGGGGAAGGTCAGCGTCTTCTCCGGCCCCTTGAAGTAGTACTCCACGTGGCACTGGCCGCAGACGTAGCTGCGCATCTGCTGGCGCGTCGCATCGCGGTTGACGTCGTAGCCCTGCACGCCCTGCGCGGCCTTCATCCGTGCCATGCCCAGGATGAAGGCGGGACGTGTCACGCGAAGCTGCATCGTCTGGCTGTCGTGACAGTCGATGCAGGCGACCGGGTGCTCCACCTGCTTGCGCGCCTCGAAGTACGGCAGGTGGTTCACCGCCTCGAAGCCCTTGAAGATGTCGCCCTCCCCCAGCTTCTTGTAGAGCGTGTACGTGCTCGCGTGGCAGTGGATGCACGCGCCCGGCTGCTGCGTCACCTTCTGCCGCTCCGTGAAGGTCTGGTCCTCCAGCATGTACGCGTGGCCGCGCTCCTCGCGGAAGTCCTTGCTGAACGCGTACCCGGCCCACATCCGCTTCAGGCGCGGGTCCTCCTCCAGGCGGCTCTGCGCCACGACGGAGCGCGGGTCCGCCTGCGTGGGCGCATGGGGCACCGCCTCGCTCCCGCCGTACTTCGTGCGCGACTGGTCCACCGTGCGCAGGTACATGTCGAACTGGAGCGGGAAGTTCTGTCCCCAGATGGCCGGGGACACCGTGTCGTCGGTGAGCTCCACCACGCGGAAGAACGGATTCCGCGCCTCCTGCTTGCGCGCGAAGATGTTGGTGGCCAGCGCGACGGCCCCCGCGGCGGCCGCCGCGGACACCACGCCCACGCCCACCAGCAACAGCGATAGACGGCGACGATTGTCCATGTCAGTCCAGCTCCTGGTGTCCCACCGAGCGGTGGCAGCGAAGACAGCTCATCGTCCCCTCTTCCGGCGGCGGGTGCAGCTCCCCGCCTGAGTCCTCCGGCCGCCGAGCCTCCACGCGAACCAGCAGCCCGGGCTCGATGGCGTGCACGATGTCCTGGTGACAGGAGCGACACGCCGCCTCCGTCACGCCCAGGTTGCGCGCCCCCAGGTGGATGGGTTCGTGGAAGTCCCCCGTGGTGAAGGCCACGGAGTGGTGCCAGCCATTGATGGCCTTGGCGAGGTATTTCCCGAAGAAGTCGTGGGGCGTATGGCAGTCGTTGCACACCGCCACCGCGTGGTGGCTGCCCTTCACCCAGCCGTCGTACTGCTCATTCATGACGTGGCAGTTGGCGCACGCGGCCGGGTCGTCCGTGAGGTAGGAGGCCCCCCGGGCATAGACGAAGGTGTAGCCAGCCGCTCCCACGGCGGTTCCGACCAGGACGGCGAGCACGGCGGCTCCGATGGCGACGCGGCGTGATACGCCCGACATGAGCGACCCCAGGGATAGGCGGCGCACGGTAGGGATACCCGAGCAGGCCAGCAACCCTCATTCCTCCAGGGCGCCGACGATTTCGCACGCGCAAGATTTGCGCGTCCTCCACCGCCGTGTGCCTCGTCGCGATTCCGTGGCGCTCGAAGGCCGGAGGGACGGCGGGCTGCCAGTCGCGCCCTCACTGGGACCGACGCCGCGGCCTGCCGTCGTGAGCAGGGGTCTCCAGCCTTAGCTCCACATGACCCCGTGGCCCGGCCTCACCGGGTCGCCTGCTTCACGAGGAGCCTGCTCATGCCCAGCAATCGCGGCGTCGTCTATCTCGGTCCCGGCAAGGTGGAGGTGCGGTCCATCGACTACCCCAAGATGGTCAATCCCAAGGGGAAGTCCATCGAGCACGGGGTCATCCTCAAGGTCGTCTCCACCAACATCTGTGGCTCCGACCAGCACATGGTGCGCGGGCGCACCACCGCGCCCAAGGGCATGGTGCTCGGGCACGAAATCACCGGCGAAATCGTCGAGAAGGGCAAGGACGTGGAGTACCTCTCCGTCGGTGACCTGGTCACCGTGCCCTTCAACGTCGCCTGTGGCCGGTGCCGCACGTGTCGCGAGCAGCAGACCGGCGTATGCCTCAACGTGAACGAGGGGCGCGCTGGCGGGGCCTACGGGTACGTGGACATGGGCGGCTGGGTGGGCGGACAGGCCGAGTACGTCATGGTCCCCTACGCCGACTTCAACCTCATCAAGTTCCCCGACAAGGCGCAGGCGATGGAGAAGATCCTCGACCTGACCATGCTGTCGGACATCCTCCCCACCGGCTTCCACGGCGCCGTCACGGCGGGCGTGGGCGTGGGCTCGACGGTGTATGTGGCCGGCGCGGGGCCCGTGGGCCTGGCCGCCGCGGCGTCCGCGCAGTTGCTGGGCGCGGCGGTGGTGATGATTGGCGACATGAACGCGGAGCGGCTCACGCACGCGAAGTCCGTGGGCTTCGTCCCCATCGACCTCAAGAAGAGCAACAAGCTGGAGGACCTCATCGCCGCCGTCGTCGGCGTCCCGGAGGTCGACGCCGCCATCGACGCCGTGGGCTTCGAGGCCAGGGGCCACGGCTCCGAGAGCTCCACCGAGGCCCCCGCCACCGTGCTCAACTCGCTGATGGCCATCACCCGCGCGGCGGGCGCCGTCGGCATCCCCGGGCTCTACGTCACCGAGGACCCGGGTTCGAAGGACGAGGCCGCCCAGCACGGCAACCTGCGCATGCGCTTCGGCCTGGGCTGGGCCAAGTCGCTGCGCTTCTCCACGGGGCAGACGCCCGTGCTGCGCTACAACCGCCAGCTCATGCAGGCCATCCTCCACGGCCGACTGCCCATCGCGAAGGTCGTCAACGCCACCGTCATCCCGCTCGACGACGCGCCCCGCGGCTACCACGAGTTCGACGCGGGCGTGGCGCGCAAGTTCGTGCTCGACCCCCACGGGCTCCTGAAGAAGAAGTCCTGACGCCCCCACGGCGAGGCCCGTCGCGCCTTCATCGCACGGACGCTGACCCGGGTGGTGGCCCGGGTCATGCGCACCCGTGAAGAGGAGCTCAAGCGCCCACCCGGACGCGCCGCTCCTGGACCAGCGAGCGGCGTGAGTCCCTCCTCGGCGACGCGGCGCGCGCTCAGGGCACCGAGGCGCGCTGCTGCGCGAGCATCCAGTCCCAGAACGCGTAGTTGTCGTACTGCTGCGTCCAGCAGTCGTGCGCGCCGCCCGGCAGCACCGTCAGCCGGGCGATGTCGCTGCCCGCCGCGAAGACCCCCGGCTGGGAGGTCCACGTGGGGCTCGAGGCGCCGGGGAAGAGATACGTCAGCGTCGCCGTCGGCTGCGGGACGGTCACCAGCTGGTACTGGCCGTAGTTCTTCGTCACCCCCAGCAGCCAGGAGCGCTCGGCGGACAGCGAGGTGCCATCCGCGTACGAGTGGACCGCCCACACGGGCACGCCCTGGAGCTGGGTGATGGTGGGCCCAGGCCCGCCGATGTTCGTCGCCATGGGCGCCAGCGCGGCCAGACGGCTTCCATACTGGTATGCGTACTTCCACGCGCCGTACCCACCGAAGCTCAGGCCCGTGAGGTAGATGCGGGACGTGTCCACGCGGTAGTTCGCCACGAGGAAGTCCACGAAGGCATTGAGCTCCGCCGGCACCCAGTCCGTGGGCGCGCGCGGGGTGAAGACCATCACCTGCTTCTGGCCGAAGTACGCCTTGCCCTGCGCCGTGCCGTGGATCTTCTTCAGCGCACCATGCCTGGTGACGACCGCCAGCAGGTTCGCCTCCGTGGTGGACGTGCCGAACTCGCTCACGCCGTTCAGGTGGATGATGACCGGATAGAAGGTATCCGGCGACGTGAGGTAGCCCGGAGGCAGGTACTCGCCATAGCCGTAGATGGCGCCGGTGCTCGACGCCAGCCGCGCCACCACCTGGTCCTCCGTGGTGATGACGACCGACGACGCTTGCGTGCCCAACGTCTCGGCGCCGTCCGGCTCGACGCCACCGCCGCACGCGGTGGTCCACACGGCCAACAGCAGCGCAACCCCTGGCATCCTCATGGTGTGCTCCCTGATTGATGGTCCAGCCGCGACCAGCGTGCCCCAACGACAGACCCGCCGGAAAGAGCTTCGGGACAGACACGGAAACGTCATTCAACTCAGGTGCAATTGTCTCCGAGAAACACATATTCAGGTCGCGACACGCACCTCCACGCCGTCCCAGGCACAGCAACGCCGTGCGCTAGATTGGGGCCGAAGCCTGTCCTCGACTTCAAGGGAGCCCCATGACATCCAAGCCCCGCGTCCTCCTGCATGGCGCTCGTGGCCTGGGCTGCATCATCCTCTGGCCCACCGGCATCGAGTATTCCAACCAGACGGGGGGCTACGCGTGTCTCCATCCCACCGCTGAAGGCTTCTACGTCCCGCTCTTCAACGAGCTGTTCGACCAGGAGGCGCTCCTGCGCCGCCATTTCGAGGGACCGAAGTGGCGGGGCTGGTGCGACCGCGGAATCGACGAGGAGACGGCGCTCGAGGTCGAGCGCGTCCTCGACGCGGCCCTCCCCACACGCGAGCTGGGGCTGACCGTCGACCGGGAACGCTTCGCGGACTCACATGAAGCCTGGATCCACGTCAACGTCCCCGCCCAGCACGGCCGCCGCGCAGATGCGCTCCTCCCCGGCCTGCCCGCCGCCCAGGGCATCCTGACCTGGGCGAACAGCGATTGAAGCGCGCTCAGCCCTGGGGCCCCTGACAGTCCACGGGCCCCGCGACGTACACCGCGTACGGCGTCACCGTGCCCGTGCGCCGCAGCGGCCCGAAGCACTCACAGCGCTGTGCCCCCACCGGAGCCCCGGTGTGACTCGCGTCGGCGTAGTACTCCAATTCGTACGCGATGGCGCAGATGAGCTCCGCCGAATCCTCCCGCGCGCCGAGCTCCTCCTGATTTCCCCCCACCGCGCCGCCACAACCCATGCCCAGTCCCGCCACGACCAGTCCCGCGATGATTGTCTCTCGCATCACTGCCTCCTGTTGGAAGGAGGATGATGACGCGAGACCGCCAATCCATGCAATCCACGTATGAGCCGCGTCACGTGGAATCCTCCCCACGCCGACCAGACGGGTGGTCGCCCCGAGGCGCTCTCCCCGACGACCGGGGACCCGCCGCGCGAGCAGGCACGTGGAGCTGTCGTCCGCCCTACACCGTGTCCACATGAGGAGCTTCATCACTGACGCGGAGGCCCTCGAACATGCACCGACTGCTGCGCCACATCCGGCGGTTCTTCCGGCTCCAACCCGGACGCCCCGCGTGGGTGTCGGGTATCCGCGCGGCACTCGCTGTCACGGTACCGTTCTCCATCGCCACGGTGCTCGGCTTCCGGGACGCGGGCTGGACGGGGCTCACCGGCCTGCTCGTCACCCTGGCCAATCCAGGCGGCGCCTACCAGGGCCGGGCGCGGGTCATGGGAGCGGTGGCGATATTGGGCGCGCTCGTCGGGACGCTCGCCGCGCTGGCCGGAGGCAACCTGTGGCTGGACGCGACGCTGCTGCTCGTGGGCGTGTTCGCCATGACGTTCGCGCGCGTGTTCGGCGACACGGTGGGCTCCGTGGGCGACAAGCTCGCCGTCATCTTCGTGGCGTCCCTGGGCGTGCACGCGGTGGAGCTCGACGCCGCCGTCACGCGCGGCGCGGCGCTCCTGTTCGGCGGCACGTGGGCCATGCTCCAGTCCCTGCTGCTCTGGCCCCTGCACCCCTACCTGCCCTCGCGCAAGGCCATCTCCCGCGTCTACACGGAGCTGGGCGACGGCGCGCACGAACTGGCCGCCCTCGCCCGCGCCGCGGCCCTCACCGAGGAGTGGGAGAGCGCCATCGCCCGTCACTCACCCATCCGCATCCAGATAGAAGAGGCCCGGCAGACCCTGGCCACCACCCGGGTGGGCCGCGGAGACGAGACCGAGCGCGGCGAGCACCTGCTCGTCCTCCTGGAACAGAGCGAACAGGCGCTCGCCGTGCTCTTCGCGCTCACCCAGGCCATGGAGATCGCCAGTCACGAGCCCCGCCTGCGTCACGTGCGCGAGGAGGTGGCCCGGGCCTGCGAGCGCTACGCGGCCATCTCCCATCGCGTGGCCGCCATCGCCCGGGAGCCGGAGACGGCGGGGGTCTATTGGCCGCGCATCCCCACCAACGCGGAGGAGTTCGGCCTCGAGGGCAAGTGGCTGCGCCAGACGCCCGTCTCCGTGCTGGAGCTGCTCGCCCGGCTGCGCGAGTGCGCGGGCGCCATCCAGCGCGCCGCCACGGACATGCGACGCGGCGCCCCCGTCTCCGTGGGCAACCCCGAGGCGGCCCTGGCGCTGATGCGACAGCGGCCCCTGCTCGAGACGCTGAAGGCGAACCTCGACCCCCACTCCGTGGCGCTGCGCCACGCGCTGCGCGCGGGGACCGTCGCCGCCGTGGCGCTCATCGTCACGCGCGTGTTGAAGCTGGGCGAGCCGTTCTGGGTGGTGCTCGCCGCCATCGGTATCCTCCAGCCCTACTCGGCCAACACCGAGGAGCGCGCGATCCAACGTGTCACCGGCACGCTCGTGGGCGGCACGCTCGCCGCCGTCATCGCCACCGTGGTGGGTTCGCAGCTGGTCCTCGTCCTCGTGATTGGCGTCCTCACCGCCACGTCCGTGTCGCTGCTGCCCCTCAACTTCGGCGCGTTCCAGATCCTCCTCACCCCGGACTTCCTCCTGCTCGCCACGCTGAGCACCGGGGACTGGTCCGTCGCGGAGAACCGCGCCCTGGGCGTGCTCGTCGCCTGCGCCCTGGCGCTCACGGGGGTGTGGCTCCTGTGGCCCTATCCGGAGCGACGCCGCTTCCCGGACGCGGCCGCGAGCGTGCTGCGCGCGGACGGCAACTACTTCCGCCAGGTCGCCGCCAGCCGCAGCGGCACCGAACCCCAGGTCAACGCGGCCCGGCGCGACTTCGGCCTCGCCCTGCTCGACGCGGAGGCGTCCCTCGAGCGGCTCATGGCCGAGTACCGAGGCCCCGCCCACCGCCTGGAGCCAGCCATGGCCTTGCTCACCTACTCACGCCGACTCGCCGCGTCAGTCACCGCGCTCGGGGAGCAGAAGGCGGTCGCCCGGTCGTCGGACATGCTGGAGGTCGTGGCGACCAGCGCCAGCGGCGCGCTCGACGCGCTCGCGGACTCGCTGAGGCAGGGCCAGACTCCGCCCCCCATCCCCGCCCTGCCCGTGCGGGAGCTCGTCGACGACCCGGTGTCGGGCAAGCTCATCGAGCGCGTCCCGCGCCAGCTGGAGATCCTCCACGGCGCGGTGGAGAAGCTTTCCTTGACGTGAGACAGCCGACAACCCGAGCCGACCCGGGGCGCCTTCACCAATTGACACGGCGAAGGCGAGGGCCTACGCCTTCGCCTCCTGGCCCCGACGGGCCTGTCCGCCGCCCCGAACGCTCCCCCCGGTCCGCTCCATGATTTCGCTCCTCCTGTATCAACTCACCGGCATCCACCTCTTCGAGGACCGCACCTTCCGGGCCGGCGCCGCCTTCTTCCTCGCCACGGCCCTGGTGTTCCTGGGGATGCCGTGGTGGATCCGCTTCCTCAAGCGCTACAACGCGACGTCCGACTTCGAGCAGGGCAAGCGCGAGCCTCCGCCCATCCTCGGCGGGATGATGCTCGTCTTCGCCGTGCTGCTCACGTCGCTGTGCTTCGCCCAGCTCAACGCCTACTCCGTCTCCACGCTCATCATCCTCGTCACCTACGCCGCCGTGGGCGCGGTGGATGACCTGGCGAAGATTCGCAACAAGCGGCTGGTCGCGCTCGGGAAGATGTCCCGCGCGGACTACCAGGCCAAGGCGGACGGCATCTCCGCGCGCGTCCGGCTGCTGCTCTACCTGGGCCTGTCCTTCGTCATCGCCATCTTCGCCTACAAGTTCATCCCGGGCCTCACCGGGCAGATCAGCGTCCCGTTCGTCAAGCCGGAGATCTGGTTCCCCAGCCTGCCCAACTGGGCCTTCATCATCCTGATGACGCTGGTCATCACCTCCACCGCCAACGGCGCGAACTTCACGGACGGCCTGGACTCGCTCGTCTCCGTGCCGCTCATCACCACGTCCCTGTTCGCCGGCGTGGTGGCCTACTTCTCCGGCAACGTCGTCTTCGCCCGCTACTTCCTCATCCCCCACCTGCCCGGCGCGGACGAGCTGTTCCCCATCTGCATGAGCCTCGTCGGCGCCCTGAGCGCCTACCTCTGGTACAACAGCCCTCCGGCGGAGATCTACATGGGGGACACCGGCGCCATCGGGCTCGGCGGCGCGGTGGGCATCATCTTCGTGCTGCTGAAGATCGAACTGTTCCTGCCCATCGTCGGCGTCGTGCTCGTCGTCGAGCTGCTCTCCGTCGCGCTCCAGATCACCGGCTTCAAGCTCACCCGGAGGCTGTCCGCGGACGGCCAGGGCGCGCGCCTGTTGCTACGGGCCCCCTACCACCACCACCTCCAGCTCAAGTGGCAGGGGCGCTTCGACTCGCCCCAGGCCGTCAATTCCAAGATCATCTGGCGCTTCCACCTCATCTCCATCTTCACGCTCGGCCTGGGACTGCTCATCTTCTTCAAGATTCGCTGACCCACCCGTCGGCGGGGAATCCCTGTCAACGCCCCCTGGCACCGGCGCGAGTCATTGACGCCTCGCGCCGAAGCCAGTCATTCCCTGGCGCCTCCCAAACAGCTCCTCAATTCCCGCAATGCACGTCATAATGGCGTACATCGCGAGTGGGAGGTTTGGGATGTTCGACGTCCTCAGGGTCGCCAGACAGCTCGAGCGCGCCGTGTCGGAGGAGCCAGCGCGGTTCCATGCGATGGAGGCAGACGCCTGGGTGACGGGGCTGCCGGGGCCTGGGGACGTCCAGGTGGGGACGGGGCGAGAGCCCTTGTGGCGCAACCTGGGCTATTGGCGGGACGTCGAGCGGGTGGATGAAAGCAATTGCGAGCGGGTGGGCGCGCTGTTCGGCGCGGCGCAGGCCCGGCTGGCGCACCTGCTGGCGACGACGGCGGGGCTGACGCGCACGGACCATGTGCTGGATTGTGGTTTCCGGTACGGGGACCAGGACATCCTCTGGGCGGAGGCGTATGGCTGCGAGCGCATCGTCGGCCTGGAGGTCACCCCGCATCATGTGCGGGTCGGCCGCGAGCGGATGCGGATGCTCGGGTTGGATGGGCGGGTGCGCCTGGAGCTGGGCTCCGCGACGCGCATGCCCTTGGGCACGGGCGCGTTCGACGTGGTCTTCGCCCTGGAGTCCGCCATCCACTTCGACACGCGGGAGGACTTCCTACGAGAGGCCTTCCGCGTCCTGCGCCCCGGCGGCCGGCTCGTCGCGGCGGACCTGTGCCAGACGAGGGACCGGGAGACGGGGCTCGGCTTGCGGCGGCGCCTGCGCCACCGATACTGGCGCGGGCGGTATGCCTTTCCGGAGGCCAACGTCTGGACGACGGAGCGCTACCGGAGCGAGCTGCGGCGCGTGGGCTTCGAGCAGGCGCGGCTGACCTCCATCGCCTCCGACGTCTTCCCGGCCGTCAACACGGCGCTCGCGGCGCTCCAGGGACTGAGGGCCGCCGCGCACCCGCTGGAGCCGCGCGCGCTCGACCGGGTGCGCGCGGAGGTCCAACGGGCCCGGAGGATGGAGTTCGAGCAGCTCCAATGGCTGACGCGCTTCAACTGCGACGAGTACCTCGTCGTCTCCGCCCTCCGGCCTTGACGTCGCCCTCCCCGTGGGGCGTCACGCGCTGCGCGCCTCGCGCTCGGCGCGGTACGCCTCGATGGTGAGGTGGCGCACCCGGGAGCGGCGCCCCTCCTCGTTGTGGACGTAGCCCACGCTCGCCACGTACGGCTCGATGACGCGCAGCTTCTGGAGCGGCGTGACGATGAGCAGCTGGAGGTCCAGGCGGCGGAACAGCTCCAGGCCATACGCGGCCGACTCGTCGGAGCCGCGCCCGAAGGCCTCGTCGATGACGACGAAGCGGAAGCTGCGCGAGCGCGTCTCGCCCCACTGCAAGCCGAACTGGCACGCCAGGCTCGCGGCGAGCACCGTGTACGCGAGCTTCTCCTTCTGCCCCCCGGACTTGCCGCCCGAGTCCGCGTAGTGCTCGTGCTCCTGGTCGTCCGCGCGCCACCGCTCGGAGGCGGAGAAGGAGAACCAGTTGCGCACGTCCGTCACCCGGCGCGTCCAGCGCGCGTCCGCGTCCGCCGAGCCCTCGCGCCCCCGGAAGCGCTCGATGATGCGCTTCACCTCCAGGAACTTCTCCTCCGTCCCCTCCTCGCCCGCCGTCGCCTCCGTGCAGGCGCGCAGCTCCCGCTGGAAGTCGCGGATGTCGGCGTCCACGCTCGGCGCCGCCTCCAGGACGATGTAGCGGTCGGGGTTGTAGTCGATGGCCCGCAGGGAGCGGTTGATGGTGGCCACGCGCTCGCGGATGGCCTGCCGCTCCCGGTGCAGCTGCGCCTGGAAGTTGGCCACCTCGCGCAGCGCGTTCTCGTTGAGCAGGCTCTTGAAGCGCGCCTCGAAGCGGGGCAGGTCATCCGCGCGCAGCGCCTGGAGCATCCGCGCGTAGGCCGGCGCGGCCTCGATGCTCGCGTCCACCTCCTGCGTCTCGTGGGGGTAGGCGGCCCGGTAGCCCTGCATCGCGCTCGCCAGGGCGTCACGGGCCTTCTCCAGCTTGCGCCCCTCCCCGTCGATTCGCGCCTGGAGCCGCTCGCGCAGCTGGCGCTCCCGCTCGTCGCACGCGTCCGCGTCGAGCACGGCCCCCGCCTCCGCGCACAGCGACGCCACCCGGGGATAGAAGGCCCGCACCGCGTCCGAGGCCCCCTGGGCGGCGGCCTGACACGAGGCCAGTCCCCGGCGCGTCGCCTCCTCCCGCTCCTCCTGGCGTCCCTGGCGCTTCTCCACCGCCTTCAACGACTCCTCCGTCGCCGCCAGCTCGCGCTCGAGCGTGGTCAACTGTCGCTCGAAGCCGCGCAGCACGTCGGACTCGGACTCCAGTTCGCGCAGCCGCTCCTCCTGGCGCTGGACGTCGCTGGCGACCGAGCGCCAGTCCAGCTCCACGAAGGAGTCGAAGACGGCGAGCTGCCCCAACAGCTCCGCCCGCACCTGCAACCCCTTGCAGCGGGCCTCCCCGTCCACGGCCCGAGCCGCGGCGGCCTGGATGCGCGCCTCGAGCGCCCGCGCCTCGGCCTCGAGGGCCCGGCGCTTGGAGTCGTTGCTCCAGCCCAGCACCCACTGCGAGCGGTCGTCGACGCGGCGCCGGTCGTCCTTCACGTGCCGCTCGCCCCCCGTCTTCACCTGCCCCGCCCGGGTGAGGGCCTGCCGGTGCCTGGCGAACTGCTCCGGCGTGTCACAACAGACGTAGTCGTACCCGGAGGCCAGGCGCGCCTCCAGCCACCGCGCCATGCGCGTCCCCGGCTTGAGGTCCAGCTTGCGCAGCAACGACGAGGGCTGGGGCTCCGACTGGCGCGAGGGCCCCTCGTCGCGCACGCGGAAGTAGACCAGGCGCTGGTCGAGGTGCGTGCGCTCCACCCACTGGCTCACGCGCGTCGCGTCCGCGTCCGCGACGAGCAGCGAGACGCCGAAGGAGGACAGCACCCGCTCGATGGCGCCCGTCCAGCCCTGCTCCTCGTCGCGCACCCGCAGGAGCTCCCCCACGAACGGGAGCGAGTCCTCGGACAGCCCCAGATCCGCGCACAGCCGCGTGCGCAGGTGGAGCAGCCGCGCGGGGATGTTGGAGCGCTGGCGACGCAGGGCCTCCAGTTCGACGGACAGCGCCTCGTGCGCGCGCTCGAGGTCGCGCAGGTCCATCCCCTGCTCGGCGTGGCCGGCGCGGGCCTCGGACAGCTCCGCCGCCGTCATCTCCCGCTGTCGCTGGATGGCCCGGACGTTGCTCGCGAACACCGACAGCTCGCTCGCCGCGGGCAGGCCCACGGCCTGGGCCATGCGCGCGTAGCGGTCCGCCTTCAGCGCCCGGTCGTCACGCTCGCGGCGCCGGCGGGCCAGCTCCAGCTTCGCCGCCTCCAGCCGCTCCCCGCCGCTGGCGCTGATGGCCTGCTTGAGCCCGTCGCGCTCCAGCAGCTGTCGCCCCCGGGCCTCGCGCAGCCGCTCGGCCTCCAGCCTCAGCCGCTCCCCCTCTTGCGCCAGCTCCGCGAGGCGGGCCTCGAACAGCAGCGTCTTCTGCTCGGAGAACCAGGGCCGCAGCGCCTCGCGGCAGCCGCGCGCCTGCTCCAGCTCCCCGGCGAGGGCCGCGTGGCGCTCGCAGCCCGCCACCAGGGGCGTCAACATCCCCACCTGCCGCTTCGCCTTCAGGACCGCCTCGTGGGCCCGGTGCAGGTCGTCGAAGTGCTCGGTGAGCGCCGCCAGCCGCGACTCGACGTCGAACGGGGGCAGCATGTGCTGGCGCACGAAGTCCGTCAGGTTGCCCACGGACTTCATCGACACCGTCTGGAGGAACAGGTCCAGCGCCTGCTCGTTCTCCAGGCCGAAGCGGCGGCGGAAGGCGGCCTGGTACGGCGGGAAGGTCTCGTGCACCTCCGGCGCGAGCGCCCGCAGGCGCTTCTTCAGCGCGTTGAGGTCCGAGCCCAGGCGCGAGAAGTGCTCGGCGATGGAGAGGCGCGACTCGGCGACGACGTGCAGGCGCGTGGGGGGAGTGTCGGCGTCGCGCAGCCACAGCACCTGCGCGAGCGTGACGTCCTGGCCGTAGCCCTCGTTGTGGAAGTGGGCCAGCAGGACGGAGTACGTGGGCGCGTCGCGGAGGAACACCGGACGGGTGCCCTGCCCCGCCTCGCCCCGTTCGGACTTGAACTGCCCGCGCACGTACGAGCGCAGCGTCCGCTCCCGCGACTCCGCGCCCGCCGCCTTGTTGTAGGCCAGCTTCTGCGGCGGCACGAGCAGCGTGACGAGCCCGTCCACCAACGTCGACTTGCCCGACCCGATGTCGCCGGTGAGCAGCCCGCTCTCCCCCCGCAGGTCCAGGTGCCACACCCGCTCGTGGAAGGTCCCCCAGTTGTAGACCTCGAACCGGTGCAGCCGGAAGCCGGCGCGCTCGTTGGGCGCCCCCACGTCCAAGAGCTCCGCCTGGGTCAGCCTCTCCACCGTCGTCATTGCTCGCCTCCACTCGTCTGCGTGAGATGGGCCCGGTACCGCGCGAGCCGCTGCTCGAACTCCCCCAGCCACTGCGCGTCGACGAACGCCTTGAGGATGCGTCGCACCTCGAACGCGTCCGCGCCCTCGCCCACCGGACGCAGGAAGCCCAGCGTCACCGCCTTCTCGATGTCCGCCTCCACGCGGTCCATCCAGCGCGCCTCGTTGGTGACCTCGGGCTGGAAGAGCTGGACCAGCTCCCGCAGCTCCGCCCGGCGCAGCACCAGCCGGCCCCCCTCGCCGGACGCGTCCGCCTCCGCCAGCTTCTTGCGCAGCAGCGCGAGCAGCAGGCTGACGCCGAACCCGAGCTGCCGCCGCGCGACGAGCCTGGGCAGCTCCGGCGCGCCGTCGACCGGGGCCCGCTGCCGCAGGAACGCGTGGCCCTCCGCCTCGTCGAGCACGAGCTGGAGCCCCAGCACCCCCAGCTGGTCCCGCACCCGCGCGCTCGATTGGAGCAGGGCCTGCCAGGTCCCCGGGCTCTCGTCCCGGGAGACCACGCCCTTCATCAGGGAGACGAGCACGAACGACAGCGCGTCCTGGGACGCCGGGGGATTCGGGAGTGGGGTCGTCATCGGAGGAAGAGCACCAGGGGAAGGGTGGCCCGGCGGCGACGGCCGCTCGCGTCGGACCAGAGGAAGTCCTGCGTGCGCGCGTCGTCGATGGACGCGCGCCGGTCCTCGGAGGCCAGCCCGAGGTAGACCACCAGCTCCGCGAGGCCGTGCTGGAGCGGATGGGCCCGCACCACCTCGGCGAGGGAGACCTGCTCCCGCGTCCGGAGCACCGCGCGGACGTTGTCCTTCAGACGCCCCTTGTCGACCGTCGTCAGGGAGAAGAGCGCGTCGGAGGGGACGTCCTCGCCCGCCTCCAGCGCCTCCGCGTCCTCCATCCTCGCGTGCGACGGCGGGACGAAGAGGGGCCGCTCCAGGGGGAGCTCCAGCGCGAGCGCCGGGCCGTCCAACGCCATGAAGTCCGCTCCGGGAGGCGAGGCGCGCAGCGCGAGCGCGTGCCGTTCGATGCCCCGCAGGAGCTGGAGGATGCGGCGGTTCTCCAACCAGACGCGGTCATCCAGGAAGCGGCGGAGCTGGCCGGACAACCGCGCCACGGTGCGCTGGGTGTGCTCGCCCGCCTCCAACCAGTCGAAGGCGACCCGGGCCAGCCGGGCGTCGGGCTCCAGCGACTGGACGGCGGGATGGGCCAACACCCGCTCCAGGTCGTGTGTCAGCGCCTCCTGTCGCTCGGGCGACATGAGGAAGGACCAGAAGGCCTGGAAGCTGCGCCCCGGGTCCGAATCGCTGATGGCGTCGCGCTCCCCCAGCACGGCCTCCAGCAGCTCCCCCCGCGTGCCCTCCCAGGTGGCGATGCGCTCGCGCGCCTTCCGGTCGAGCGCGTGGAACTCCTCGTCCAGCGCGCGAAAGTCCGCCATCAGCCCGCGCGCGGTGTCCGCCAGTTGCTGGAAGCGGTCCTTGAGGGCCGCGTCCTCCATGCGCTCCAGCCGCCCCGCCCGGGCCCGCGCCAGCTCCGCGTCGAGCGCCTCCCGACGTCGCTCGAGCTCCCGCACCCGCGCCGCAGGGTCGGGCTCGATGCCATCCGCCATCTCCCGCACGAGCTGGAACACCGTCAGCAGGCGCGACTCGGTCCCCAGGAAGGGGCGCTCGGTGAGCTGCTCCAGCCAGCGGATGGCCCGCTCCGCCGCGGGCGTCAGGTCGAAGTGCGGCTCCTCCGCGCCCGGCGGGTAGAACTTGCGCAGCCAGCCGGCGTCGTCCGCGGCCCACTCGTCGAGGTACGCGGACGCCTCGCGAGGAAACGCCTCGTCCCCTCGCCGGGCGCGCACGCCCTCCCGGAGCGCCTCGAGGCGGGAGGCCAGCTCGGCGCGAGGCAGCGCCCGGGCGTGGGATTCGATGAAGCACTGGTGCAGGAGGCTGGCGATGAAGGGCGCATGGTCCGCGACGAGCAGTCGCCATGCGGGGTGCTTCAGACGCAGCGCCTCGAGCGTCGCGAAGTCCATGGCAAACCCATACAGGGAGGGTCTGACATGGATGGACGACCCGGCGGGTGGTGCCCCGCGTCCCTCGCGTCCCTCCTGTCTGGTCGGCCACCGAGCGCGCGCGGGAGCGCCCCCGACAGGCGAGGCAAGGCGTCCCTGGGTTCAGGGGTCTGCTTGAAAGACATTCCCGCCGCGAAAGGCTGGACTGCCTACCCGCTCTCCTGCCCTGATGGCGTCATGACCTCTCTTCCAAGAGCTGTGCTTCTGGCCGTGGTCGTGGTGCTGGGCGGAGCCTGTGGTGATGAGGGCGACGACGAGGAGTGCGTGGAACAGAGCGTGCTCGTCAGGCCCCAGCAAGGAGGCGACTGTCGGAGCATGTCGAGCTGTGGCGTGCCCAAGGGCTACGTCGAGTGTTGCGGAGGACTGCTCGCTGGCTGCGAGGCCTCCGGACCGGACGCGAAGTGCGTGGACGACCCCACGGACTCCTGCTCTCCCGACAGGGGAGCGGACTGTCCTGGCATCTGTCAGTGAGCCGCGAGCGGCGTCACGCGGCTACTTGCCCGGGTCCGACGGAGGGGGCTTGGTCCGCTCCTTGTTGTTCTTGCCCCAGCCCCAGCTCGAGCTCCACATCCCAGGTCCCGTGAAGAGGACCGTGATGAGCGTCATCGCCACCGCGCCAATGATGATTTCCCAGAACATGTTCACGCACCCTCCAACATCACCAGACTAGTCCAACACGTCCGCGAGCCGCAGGCGGCCCGGGCGACTCCAGGCCGTCTGATGGGAGTCGTAACCCATGGCGAGGCTCCGGACCCGGGTACCGCCCGACGAGCCGACGTTCCGCGCCCCGCATGGGGGGCCGCCTGTCGGGGAACGAGCGGGCGCGAGCGCCGGGGTGCGCCAGGCAAGCCCTCGGGTCTGTCGGCCATCGTTCACCCCGCGCCTCCGGCCGGTTCCACCGGGTGTCACCTCGGCCGCGGAGCACGCGCCACCCGGGGCGCCCTACGACCCGCTCCGCACGAGAGGGGCCGCCATCGGGTAAGCGCCGGGTGGCTCGAACGGCACGGACCCTACCAACTCACGCTGGAAGTGCAACCACGGCCTCCGCCGCGCGATGTGCCGGGCGCGCACGCGACGCGGTGCTACGCTCGCGCCCCGAATGTTCCAGTCCCTCGTCCGTTCCCCGTGCCGCGCGGCCCGCGTCGGCGCGTTCCGTCCCACCCTTGTCCGCGCCGGCCTCGTATTCGGTCTGCTCCTCGGCCTCATCGGCTGCGAGGGGCGTCAGCTCGACGGCGACTCGCCCGGCACGTCGCCGGAGCATACGGACGAGGGGGCCGTGCGCATCGCCGCCTTCAACGTCCACCGCCTCTTCGACACCGTCTGTGATTCGGGCAGCTGCGGCGGGTCCAACTACGAGGCACTCCCCACGTCGAACGCCTTCGAGGCCCAGGTGGGCAAGCTCGCCACGGCCATCGCCTCGCTCGACGCGGACGTGGTGATGCTGGCGGAGATCGAAACGCAGGCGGGGCTCGACGCCCTGCAGGCGCGGCTGCCGAAGCTGCCCCACGGGGTGCTGGGCGAGACGGGCGAGCCCGCGTCGGTCGACGTCGCGGTCCTCTCCGCCCACCCCATCACCGCCGTCCACGGGCACCGCGAGCGCGTGCTCGTGCGGCCCGACGGGACGACGACGCGCTTCTCGCGGGAGCTGTTGGAGGTGCACCTGGACGTGGACGGCGCGGAGGTCATCGTGTTCGCCGCGCACTTCCGCTCGAAGGTGAACGACGACCCGGGGCGCCGCCTCGCGGAGGCCGAGGCCACCCGTGACATCGTCGCGCGCGTGGCCGCGCAGTCGCCCCGGGCCCTGGTGGTGATGGGAGGAGACCTCAACGACGTGCCCGGCTCCGAACCGCTGGTGGCGCTGGAGCGGGGCGGCGACCTGCTGCGCGTGGCCAGCGACAGGCCCGACGACCAGGCGTGGACCTACGTGTACTCCGGGCAGCGGCAGGCCATCGACCACCTGTACCTCGCGCGGGGCGCGGGCGCGTACGTGGCGGGCTCGTTCCGCGCCACGCGCGAGGGGAGCAGTGGCTTCGGCGGCTCGGACCACGCCGCCGTCCACGCGGACTTCGTGCCGGCGCGCTGAGCGGGCCGCGTCAGGTCGCGGGGACCGCCTGGATGTCCAGTTCGATCTCCACGCGCTCGCCCACGAGCCAGCCGCCGTTGTCGAGCGTCTTGTTCCAGCGGATGCCGTAGTCGGAGCGGTTGATGGCGGCGCGCGCCGTGTAGAGCAGGCGCGTGTTGCCCCACGGGTCCTTCGACGTCGCGGCGTGACGCGCCTCGAACACCACGGGCTTCGTCACGTTGCGGATGGTCAGCTCCCCGAGCAGGCGGAAGCCGGAGCCGCCGGTGGGCTCCGTCTTCGTGCTCTTGAAGGTGATGTGCGGCGCGGCCTCCACGTCGAGGAAGTCCGCGGAGCGCAGGTGCGTGTCGCGCTCCGCCGCGCCCGTGTAGATGCTGGCCGCCTCCGCGCTCATCTCGACCTCGCCCTGGGTGGGGAGGTCCGCGTCCACGCGCAGCACGCCCGTCATGCGCTCGAAGCGACCGTGGACGCGCGCCACCACCATGTGGCGGGCGGTGAACAGGACTGAGGAATGCGCGGAATCGATGTTCCAGGTGGTGACAGGCATGGGGGGAGGGCTCGTCGGTGTGGATTCGCGTTGAGGGGTCGGAATCGACGTTGGGGGGATGTCGATGACCCGCCTCATTCTAAGAAGAGAATCACTCTGATTGGCCAATTCTTGTCGCGTTGCACCGAGCATGAGACGGAATGTGAATGCGACATGACATCGCGCGCGGCTCGTCGCCGGTGATGTCAGACCATGCGTGGATTCCCGTCTGGCCGAGTCATGATTGTCTGAACGCCCCGTGAAGGTTTCGCGTCGCCGGGATGTCCGGCCGTCCGCGTCCGACACGCCCCCACTAACGGTCCCAAGGTATCGGCCTCCGGGTGACTGGAGGGTCGTGAAGCCGTGACGCGTCCCTCGCGGATGCGCCCGGCGTGCTCACCACCGTGACTCCTCGCGGTAGGAGCGACCGTCCCCAACATGGCGCGTACACTCGGGCGTCCCGGCGACGTTCTCCTCCAGGGAATCCGGAAACAGGCATGCGGCGCACCATCGCGGTCATCAACGGCGAGGCCTGCTGGCACGCGCACTTCCCGGATTTCGACGTCGTCCGCGCGTGAGTGACGGGGCCTCGCCCCTCACATCGCGGCGACGGCGGGGGCGACCGGCTCGAGCGTGGGGGCGGGGGCGTGCTCCGCCACCATCCGGTCCAGCCGACGCAGCTCGGCCTTCGCGCCGATGCGCTCGAACAGCTCGCGCGCCCGGCCCAGCAGCTCCGCGCGCCGGTGCGGCAGCGCCACGCCCGCGTCGTGATAGGCCACGGCCGTCTCCCACACGTTCGGCGTCGACTCCAGCACCGCGATGGCGCGCAGGAACAGCGGCTCCGCCTCGCGCGGCCCCTTCTTCAACGCCAGGGCCCGCGCCCGCACCCGGAGCGCGGGGCCCTTCAGGTACTCGTAGCGATGCGCCAGCAGCCGGGCCTTGAGGAGGCATCGGTCGACGATGGACCACAGCGTCTCCCGGGGCACCGCCACCGCCCCCTGCTCCAACGCGAACAGCGCCCCTTCGGCCGCGTCCACCAGGCCAATCTGGAGGAAGGGCACCAGCACGGGGTAGCGGGACAGGGCCTCGTCCGCGCGCACCGCCATCAGCCCCGCCTCCTCCACCTGGTGCTCGCGCACCGTCACGTTGACCAGGTGGTTGAGGCTGGCGCACTGGTTGGCCAGGTCCTGCACCTCGATGCTGATGCGCAGGCCCTGCTCCAGCTCCGCGCACAGCTCGCCCACGTCCCCCTCCCCGCGCAGGTAGCGCGTCAGCGGAATCCACGAGTGCGCCCAGCCCTGGTGCATCAGCGCGTTGAGGTCCGCCCCCACGCGCCCCATCTCCACGAAGGTCTTCTCCGCCTCCTCGAAGCGAGAGGACAGGAACAGGCTCGCGCCCAGCAACATCAGCCCCGTCTGCACCTCCCACATGTCGCGCACCTGCCGCAGCAGCGCCACCGCCTGCTCGCCGTACTGCGAGGCTCGGGTCAGGTCGTTGTTGAAGATGGCCAGCGCGGACAGCCGGCTGAGCGCGATGCCCTCCGCCGCCGGGTCCCTCGCGCGCCGCGCGTACTCCAGCGCGCGACCACACCAGCGCGCCGCCCGGCCCATGAAGCCCGAGCCGAAGAGCAGCGCGCCATAGTAGCTGCTCGCCAGGCTCAGCCCATGCTCCGTGCGCGCGCGCTTCGCCATGACCGCGGCCACCATCGTCGCCCACGCGAGCTTCTTCATGTCCGCGAAGTAGTAGATCTTGATGAGCGAGATGAGCGTGGACAGCTGCTTGAGATACTGCGGCAGCTTCGGCCCCAGCGGGCGCGCCAGCCAGGGGAACAGGCCGTAGAGCAGGTGCAGCCCGTAGGCCACGAGCGTGCGGCCCACCAGCGCGAACGTGCTGCGCGGCATGGGGCGCCCCAACAGCTCCATGGCCATCTCCAGCTCCTGGAGGGCCCGGGGGGACTCGCCCTTGGCCTGGTGCGCGCTGCCCAGCCCCAGGTGGATCTCCGCCTGGCGGGTCACCAGCTCCTCGTCCGCCAGGCACTGCTCGAACATGTGGATGGCGCCGCCGTAGTTGCCCGCCTGGAGCAGCGTCTCCGCCAGCTCCTGCATCACCCGGCGCGTCTTCAGCAGCACCTCGTCGGGGTCCAACGCCACGGTGCCGGAGAGGATTTCGATGGCGCGGTTGTAGTGGTGGACCGCGTCGTCGTTCGCGTACTGGCCGCGCGCGCTCCGGGCCGCCATCAGCGTGTACTCCAGCCCCTTCACCTCGTCGTTCCCGGCGAGGAAGTGGTACGCGAGGATACCGGCGGAGGCCACGGGGTGCTCCCCCGCCCGGGCTTCCAGGAAGCGGGCCATCCGCCGGTGCAGGTCCTCGCGCGAGGACACCAGCAGCGTGTTGTAGGCCGCGTCGCGGATGACGATGTGCTTGAAGATGCAGGTGAAGGGCTCCTCCAACTCCAGGACGATGAGCCCCAGGTGCGTCAGCGTGTCGATGGCGTCGCGGATGCGCTGCCGCGACACCGAGCCCGGCACCAGCGCCGCCACCGCGTCCAACGTGAAGATGCGCCCCACGACGGAGGCCACCTTCACCACCAGCTTCTCCGTCTCGCTGAGCAGGTCGATGCGCGCCAGCACCACGTCCTGGATGGAGTCCGGGAGCGCCAACCCCTGCAGGCTGCGCTTGAGCTCCATCTGCGTCGCGCCTGGCGCCACCGGGCCCAGGTAGCCGCCCTCCACCAGCCCCTGGACGATGGACTCCGCGAAGAACGGATTGCCCTGCACCTTGCCGAGCAGCAGCTCCTCCAGCGCCAGGTCCGGCGGGTCCATGCGCAGGTGCACCCGCAACAGCGAGCGCGTGTCCTCGTCCTCCAGGTTGGACAGCTCCAGCGGGCGCAGCCCGGGCAGGTCCTTGAGGTTCTTGAGCTGCTCTCCCGGACGCAGCGTCACCAGCAGCGTCACCCGCAGCGGCGCCAGCCGCGAGGCCACGTACTCGAGGAGGTCGACGGAGATGTTGTCCGCCCAGTGCAGGTCCTCGAAGAACAGCAGCAGCGGCGTCTCGCGCGAGCGCTTCTCGATGAGCTCGAAGATGATCTGGAACACGCGCTGGTTCTTGCGCCGCGCGTCCAGGCCGCGCGTCTCCGGGTCCTCCGGCACGTCCATGCCGAGGATGCCGGCCAGCACGGGGAGCCACTCCAGGCCGACGACCTCCAGCCCGGACATGCCCTCGCGCAGCCGGGCCAGCCGCGCGTCCACGTCGTCGCCGTCGTGCAGGCCGAACAGCTGGACGAGCACCTCCTTCCACGGGAAGAAGGGGGTGAACATCTCGTACGAGTAGCAGACGCCGTACAGGCTGCGGGCGCCTCGGGACTCGGCCTCCTCCACCACCCGCGCGCCCAGGCGCGACTTGCCGATGCCCGCCTCGCCGGACACCACGCACACCCGTCCGCTGCCCGCCGCCGACTCCAGCACCGCCTGATGGAGCAGGTCCAGCTCGCGCCGCCGCCCGACGATTCCGCCACGCCCCTTCAGGAACAGGCTGCGCCGCACCTCGGCCTTGAGCCGGTAGACGGGCACCGCGCGCGCCACGCCCTTGAGCCGCGCGTCCTCCACGAACTCGGTGACGAAGCCCCCCTGCTGCAGCTTGCGCTCGGTCTGCGCGTCGATGTGGATGCCAGGGCCGTCCGCGTACGACATCAGGCGCGCGGCCATGTTCACCACCTCCCCCAGCGCGGAGTAGCCCTTGCGCCACGGGGAGCCCATGTCCCCGAAGTACGCGTGCCCCGTGGCGATGCCGATGGACAGCTCGCGCACGTAGGGGAAGCTCTCGCGCTCGCGCAGGAGCTTGCACGCCAGCCGGCTGGCGAGGACCTCCTTGTTCTGCTGCGCCGTGGGAGCGCCGAACAGGACGTAGAGCACGTTGCCCTTGTCCGTGAAGTCCGTCATCAGCAGCACGCCACCGTGGTGGGCGCTCTCGCGCTGGACGTACTCGTAGAAGGCGTTCAGCTCGCCGGTATAGGCGTCCACGTCCGCCAGCGTGTGGTCGGTCTGGAAGCGCACGAAGAAGCAGGTGACGTCGCGGAAGTCACCGCCGAGTTCCTGGTAGGCGGTGGTGATCTTCGTGAAGAGCACCGGGTGCAACAGCAGGGCGCACCGGCCCACCAGCTCCTCGCCGCCCTTCGACGAGAAGGACGGCGGGGCGCCCACGGGCAGCGGGACGGAGGGCTCCAACCGGAACGCCCCGTCACGCTCCTCGCCCACCCGCGCCAGGTCCGGCAGGAGCGCCCAGGCCTCCGCGCTCAGCAGCACCTCGCCCACCCGGGCCCGCTTCTCCGCCTGGACGGCCTGCTCCAGCGGACGACCGATGAGCGCCGGGTGCATCCACATGCCCGTGGTGCCCAGGACGATGCGGTGCGACTCCCCCACCCCGATGCCGATGCGCGACGACACGCTGAAGCGCTGCCCCAGCAGCTCCAGCTGGGAGAAGCGCGCCAGCCGCCGCTGGACGTCGAGCGCGCAGCGCGACGCCCGCTGGACCGCCTCCGTGTCCCCCTCGCCATGGCCCGGCTCGAAGCACGCGAGGATGGAGTCCCCCGCGAACTGGTAGATGTCCCCGCCGTGCGCGCGCACGACGTCGATCATCTCCGTGTAGTAGCTGCGCAGCAGGCGCTGGAGCGCGTCGATGCCCCGAGGCCCCGCACCGCTCAGGCTCACGACGATGGGCGTGAAGCCCGCGATGTCCAGCACCAGGATGGCGCCCCGCACGGCCTCCACCGGCGGCAGCGCGTGCGCCTCCGTGTGCTCGAGCCTGCGGATCAACGCGCCCGGGATGTACGGCCGCAGGGAGGAGAGGACCAGGTCGATGTCCACCGACGGCATGGAGCGCTCCCCCTCAGCCCCGCATCCCGGGCCCGCCCCACGCGCTCCCCACCCACCCACCGGCACGCGGCCGGGGAGCGGACGTCACCGCGACGGCGAGGGACCAGCGCTCAGGTGAGGTATCGACTCGGATCATGGCGGCGCACGAGGGACACGGGATTCTCGATCCTTCGACGAGGAGCTGGAGTTCCCCCTTCTCCTCATCCTAGACGCTTTCCACCGCTGCTTCGCGTCCCCTCGCTCCCAAACTCGCTTTTCAAGCTTTCCCTGTTCACTGCATGGCGAGGCGAGGCGGTTCGCGGAGGGCGTCGAGGATGAACTCGGCGACGCGCTCGAGTGAGTCGGTGCGCTCCAGGTCCGGGGAGAAGCGACGGAAGGACTCGGGAGGTCCGAAGAGGATGATGGGCTTGCCGTAGCGCAGGGCCAGGGCGGACTCGGCGACGGTGCCCGCCCCACCAGGGAGGGCGACGAGGGCGTTGGGCGTCAGGACGTTGATGTGGTTGCGGCTGAGCGGGTCCGTGCCCTGTTCGCCGCTCAGGGGCAGGTGGGTGTAGATGGCCAGCTCCACGCCCGGGTTGGGGTAGCCGGAGCGGGGCTCGTAGTCGCCGTCGTGGACGGAGCCCGGGACGACGCCGATGGAGATACCCCGGCGGCCCTCCACCTGCACGAACGCGTCCGCGGCCGCGCGCATCACCCCGCTGCCGGCGCCGGTGAGCAGGTCGAAGCCCGCCTCGGCGATCCACCGCGCCAGGGGGATGACGCGCTCGGCGTGCTCCTCCTTGCCCGAACCAAAGACACCGATGATCCGCCGTTCCCTTCGCATGGACTCCGTTTCCTCCAACGAGGTGCTCGACCCTTGCCCCCAGCTTGGTCCATGTGCGAGCGGCGCACCCGGCTCAACCGTTCAGTGAGGCACACAAGACGCGTCCGGCGTTCACCGACGGAAGGATCCACCCCTGGACACAGCCTGGATTGACGCTTGATTGACGCCAGCGAGGACGTGTCCACACCCCCTGGGACGCGCCCTCCTGTCAGACCCCCGCCCTACCCTCGCTCACGTCACAGCCTGGAGGTCGACCATGTTCGACACCTGTGGTGGATGTGAGCGGCGCGGTGGCGCCGGGGAAATCTTCGACTGGTGCGCCAACTGCGAGCTGTCGCTGTGCGCGCGGTGCATGACGCGTGGCTGCTGTGGCAGCGTCCCGGCGGAGTCCGGTCGGGACACGCCGCTGCTGCTGCCGGACCCGCCGTCCGAGGACGACGACCTGTCGTTGCCGGAGCACTTCGGTGGCAGGTGCTGCGCGCATGCGCGGGCGGTGGCGTGCTCGTGCGCCTTCCACTGGGTCTGCGAGCGGCACGGCGACCAGCACATCGGCACGCACGACTGACGCGGCCTGGGGGCGTACCCCAGCGGGGCTCAGGCCCCCGTGGCCTCGACGAGCCCCTGGAGGACCGCGGGCCCCTGGCACGGCAGCTCCACGACGAAGCGCGAGCCCGCGCCGAGCGTGCTCTCCGCCCGGACCCGTCCCCCGAGCGCCCCGACGATTTCCCGGACGATGAACAGCCCCAGGCCCAGCCCACCGTACTCGCGCGACGAGACGGCGCGCTCGAAGCGGCCGAAGATGTGGGGAAGCCGCTCCTCGGGGATGCCGATGCCGCGGTCGAGCACGCTCAGCCGCACCTGGGCCTCGACCGCCTCCGCGCGCACGACGATGGGGCGACCGGCCCCGAACTTGAGCGCGTTGGACAACAGGTTGGTGACCACCTGCTCCAGTCGCACGCGGTCCCACGTCCCCGCGCAGCCCTCCGCGAGCTCGAGCTCGAGCGCGCAGCCCGAGCGCGCGATGGCATCCGACATCCCCTCGACGACGTCCCGGACGACCTGCGCCAGGTCCACCCGCTCCAGGCTCAGGTGGAGGCGCCCCGTCTGGATGCGGGACACGTCGAGCAGCTCGTCCACCAGGTGGGCCAGGCGTCGGGTCTGGGCCTGGGTGACGCGCGAGGTGCGCAGGAGGGCGTCGCGCGTGGGGGCCTCGCTCCGGGCCAGCCCCTGCACGGACAGCTGGAGCGCGGTGATGGGGGTGTACAGCTCGTGCGCGGCGATGGAGAGGAACTCGTCGCGCAGGCGGATGGCCTCCTGGGCCTCGCGGTACAGCCGCGCGTTGTCCAGGGAGATGGCGGCGCGGCGCGCCAGCTCCCGCGCCAGCTCCAGGTCCGCCGGGCCGTAATGCCGCCCCGGCTCCGACGAGACGAGGGAGATGACGCCGAGCGTGCGTCCCCGGGCGAGCAGCGGCACCACCATCAGGGTGCTCGCGCGCAGGCTGCGCATCAGCTCCACGTGTCGCGCGTCCCGGCACAGCGCCTCGAGCAGCCGGTCGCCGAGCTCCGGCAGCAGCATGGGCTCCCGGGTGCGCAGCACCGTGACGGCGGGCACCGTGGAGCTCCAGTCCGGTGAGTAGGATTCCTGCAGCTCCTGGGAGACGCGCTCCATGGCGGGGTCCGCGTGAGCGGTGGCCAGCCGGCGGATGGCGCCCGACGCATCGACCACGTCGATGGTGCACACGGTGCACAGGTACGACACGCACAGCCGCGCCAGCCGCGCCAGCGTGGCCTCGTAGTCGAGCGACTCGGCGAGCAGCGCGCTCGACTCCGCCAGGAAGCGCACCGCCTCCTCGGCTCGGCGGCGCTCCTCGAACAGGAGGCTGTTCTCCAGGGAGATGGCCATCTGCGACGACAGCAGTTGGAGCACGCGCACGCGGTCCGGCGTGAAGGCGTGCGTGGCGAGATTGTTCTCCAGGTAGAGCACCCCCATCGTCCGCCCGTGACGGCGGATGGGCACCACCAGCGCCGACTTCACCCGCTGGCGGACGACGTAGGCGTCCGACACGAAGCGGCCCTGATGCACGGCGTCGCCGAGCACGACCGCGTCCCCCGTCCGGTACGCATGGCCGATGAGCGACTCGGGCACGTGCTCCGAGCCGGCGAGCGGCAGGTGGACGCGGGAGACGGGCTCGCCCACCGCGCCCACCGCCTCGAGCACGAGCCGCCGCTGCTCCTCGAGCACCAGCGCCCCGCGCTGCGCGCCCGCCACCTCGAGACACACCGCCATGAGCTTCTCGAGAAGCCGCTCCAGGGCGACCTCGCCGGAGAGCGTCTGCGCGGCCTTGAGGATGCTGAGCAGGTCGAGCGACGCGCCCCGGAAGTCGTCCCCCGTCGGGGTGACGGCGCGCTCCCACATCCCCGGCTCCTGGGCCTGGAGGTCGGGGAACTCCTCCTGGAGGGCGGCCACCACGGCCTTGGCGCCCCAGCGCGCGAAGCCCTCGCGGGCCGCGCGCAGGTACAGCGTGGCCACGCGCTTGCGGCCCTGCGCGCCGTACAGCCGCCCCGCCAGCAGGTTCGCCAGCGCCTCGTCCTGGGGGAAGCCCTCCTCGCGCGCCCGGTCGATGGCCTCGTCGAACAGCTCCGCCGCGTCCCCGAGCCGCCCCTCCAGCCGGGCCACCTCCGCGGCCAGCATCCGCTGGCGGTGGCGGAAGTTCTCCGGGCAGTTCCTCGCCCAGTGCTCGAAGCGTCGCAGCGCCGCGTCCACCTGGGCCACGAGCGCGGCGCGCTCCGCGCCCGTCACCTCGTCCGCGCACGCCCCCAGCGTGAGCGCGGCGAAGAAGGCATGCTCGGTGACGTTGAAGAGCGGCTGGACGAAGCGCAGGTAACCCTCCGACGCGCGGAGCGTGTCCCGCGCCCCCGCCAGGTCCCCCACCAGGAACGAGGTCTGCAATCGCAGCAGCTGGAACTGCCCGAGGATGGTCGGGTCTGCGCTCGCCGCCGCGAGGAAGGACCGCGTGTCGAAGCTCGCGTCGTCGTAGCTGGCGCGCTCGCGCGTGCGCCCCTGGAGACAGCGCACGGCCTGGCGCAGCGCCAGCTGCATGTCCGCCATGGCGTGCTGGCCGCTCTTGCGGTCGAAGGCCAGCGCGGACTCCACCTCCGCGTGCACGCGGTCCAGCTCCGTGCCCAGGCGCAGGCGGGTGAAGCTGGCTGACGCCAGCAGGTAGGCCACGTACTGCGGCTCCCCGCTCTCCAGTCCGGCGGCGATGCCCCGGCGCAACAGCGGCATGGAGGAGCGCAGCGGCTCACGCCAGTGGCGCAGGTAGAACAGGAACGCCGCCAGGACGCGGCACTCCTCGCGGGGGTTGCCCAGCCTGCGCACCAGCTCCACGCCCAGGTGGCTGAACGGGTGCCCCTGGGCGTAGTCCCCCTTCGACTCGCCGTAGACGAGGCCGAAGCACACGTACGCGAAGGCCGAATACAGCGAGTTGCCGTGGGCCAGCGTGAGGTTCAGCATGCGTGTGTAGATGAACGAGAACATCGGCGGGTCGGAGAACCAGGCCGCCACGCCCGCGTTCATCAACAGCCGCATGCAGCCCAGCTCCGTCCCCGCCTCCATGGCGGGCGCGGCGAGCAGCTCCACCTCCGTGCGCCCCCGCCGGTTCAGCTCCACCTGGGCCAGCTCCGCGTGGAACGCCGCCGTGGCGTCCCCCTCCGGCAGCGCCATGCCGAACAGCCGCAGGCCCTCGCGCGCGTGCGCCATCGCCGCCACGTGGTCCCGGTCCAGGATGGCCGCGTTCATCCGGAGCACGAACAGGTCGGCCTTCTCCAGCGGCGTCACCGCGTGGGCCATCGACGTGTCGATGAGGCGCTCGGCCAGGGTCGCGTCGCCGGACAGCTGCGCGCACTCGGCCGCCTCCTGGTGCAGCCGCAGCATCAGCTCCGGCCGCGTGCGCCACGCATCCTCCGGCAGCAGCGTCATGGCGCGCGTGAAGTAGACAAGCGCCGACCCGAACGCGGACGCGTCCCGCACCTTCCGGCCCGCGCGGATGTTGAGGTCCGCGAGCCAGCCGCGCCCCTCCGCGTCCTCCATCCAGTCCCCGCCCAGGTGGAAGTGGTCGACCACCTCGCACACACGCCGCTCCGCCTCCGCGCCGGAGGCGTCCTCCCACAGCCGCAGGCCGATGCGCCGATGCCACCGCGCCCGCTCCGCGTCCGACAGCAGCGAGTACGCCGCCTGCCTCACCCGGTCATGCGCGAAGCGGTAGGCGGCCTGGCGCGTGGAGGGGGCCTGCGCCGCCGCGTCCCCGGACGCGGGCGCGAAGCGGGGCGACCGTCCCTCCGGGACCAGCAGCCCCGCGCGCAGCGCGCGCCACAGTCCTCCCGCCGTCTCCTCCACGTCCCGGTCCACCACCCGCGACAGCAACCTCAGGTCCACCGGACCGCGCAGACAGGCGGCGACCTCCAGCAGCCGCTGCGTGCCCGCCGGGAGCTCCCGGATGGCCTCCAGCATCAGCTCCACGACGTTGTCGGTGACCTCCGCCTGCGCGATGCGCTCCAGGTCCCAGCGCCAGGCCCCCGCCTCCAGGTCGTACGCGAGCAACCCCGCGCGGTGCAGGTGGCGCAGGAAGTGGTCCACCGCGAAGGGGTTGCCGGCCGTCTTGTCCCTCACGAGCGCCGCGAGCGGCCGGGCCCGCTCCACGCCACAGCGCAGCGCGTCCGCGCACAGCGAGGCGATGGCCTCCGGCCCGAGCGGCCCCAGCTCGATGCGGCGCGAGGGCGCCCCTGTCTTCGACGACAGCAGGCGCGCGAGCGGGTGTCCCGCCCCCCAGCCCGTGGAGCGGAACGCGCCCAGCAGCATCAGGTGGTGCAGCTCCGAGTCGGACGCCAGGCGCTCCAGCAGGTCCAGC
The DNA here is from genome assembly GCF_021412625.1 of Myxococcus stipitatus. Next base: position 55,886 of record NZ_JAKCFI010000012.1, read on the forward strand.
GTCGCGGCGTCCGCCCACTGCAGGTCGTCGAGGAACAACACCAGCGGGGCCTGAGGCGTGGCCAGGTCGCGCAGGAAGGACTGGAAGACGAGGTGGAAGCGCGTGCCCGCCTCCTTCGGCCCCAGCACCGCCACCGGTGGCTGCTCGCCGACGAGCCGCTCCAGCTCCGGCAGGACGTCCGTGAGCACGCGCCCCTGCACGCCCAACGCCTCCTGCACCCTGCGTCGCCACGCGTCGACCTCCTCGGGGGGCTGCTCCAGCAGCGACTCCACGAGTCCACGCACGGCCTCCCGCAGCGCCGCGTACGGCATCTGCCCCTCGAGCTCCGGGCACTTGCCGGACAGGAAGCGGCCCCGGCCTCGCATGCGCCGGCGCAGCGATTCGGCGAGCGCCGTCTTTCCGCCCCCGGACGCACCGGCCAGCACGAGCCACTCCCTCGCCCCCTCCTCGACGCGGACGAGCGCCTCGTCGAGCAGCGCCAGCTCCTCGTCCCGCCCGTAGAGGCGCTCGGGCAACCCCAGCTCGCGGGCCAGGTCATGACGCCCCAGTTCGAACACGATGGGCGACGTGCCCGGGCCCCGCCACCTGCGCTGGACTTCGCGCAGGTCCTCCGCGAGCGCCTCGGCGCTCTGGTAGCGCTCCTCGGGGACCTTCGCGAGCAGGCGGAGCACCAGGTCGGAGAGGATGCCGGGCAGCCGCGGGTTCTTGTCCACGAGCGGCACGGGCGGCTGCGCCAGCAGCGTATGCACCAGCTCCGCGGCGTCCGTCGACATGAACGGCGCCTCTCCCGTCAGCATCTCGTAGAAGGAGGCGCCCAGCGCGTAGAGGTCCGCGCGGTGGTCCACGAGCCGGTGGAGCCGGCCCGTCTGCTCCGGCGCGATGTAGCGCAGCGTCCCCTCGAAGCCGCCAGGGACCCCGGACTCCTGTGTCGCGCCCGGCACGCGCGTGGCCAGGTCGAAGTCGATCATCACCAGGCGCCGTCCGCCGGGAGTCACCGCGAGGTTGGCCGGGCTCAGGTCCCTGTGGATGACCCGCCGTCGATGCAGCGCCCCGAGCGAGGAGGCGAGGTCCACGGCCAGCTCCAGGAAGACGTCGACCTCCAGGGGCCCTCGCCGCAGCCATTCCTGGAGGTCACACGGCCCGGCGTCCTCCAGGACGAGCGCGGGCAGTCCCGCGAGGTCCTCCAGCGCCACCGTCCGCTCGATGCCCGGCACGTCCCGCAGGTCGCGGAGCATGTCGTGCTCGTGGCGGAGCATCGCGGCGCTGCTGTCCGCCAGCGGGCCTTCGCGCACGAGCTTCAGGACCCGAGCCGAGCCCGAATCCGTCCATGCACGGAACACGTCGAAGCGGTGCCCGCGGTAGATCCGCCGGACATCCTGGTAGCCGGGCAGCTCCCACATCACGGCCCTCAACGGCAATCCCCCCGTGGAAAGTGCACACGACGACGGCTCCAGGTGCCCCCCGAGCTAACGAACACCTCCCGCGGACTGTCCAGGGGTGGAGGGCGGCCCCCGCTCGATCGCCAACATGCCAGGGGTCCGGAGCGTGGGAATCGGACGATTCGAGTTCGCGCTCCGCGACGTCGAAGCGCGAGAGGAAGGGAGGCCGCTCCCGCCCTCTCGGCACCGTGCGACCCACGAGGTCGAGCGACAGGAGCCCTCCCACGAAGTCGCTCCCCGTCAGCGTGACGTCCTCGCCCTCGAGCGTCGCGGTGACCTCCACGCCGTCGCCCGCGCGCGCGAGCATCAACGTCCGGCCCTCCGGGAGGACCACCCGACGCGCCGCACTCCGGACGGAGAGATGCCGTGTCGTCGAAGCGCGGCGCGTACGCGCCCTGGACTTCGCAGCCCCCGCGCCGCGCTCACCAGCGATGGCCCCTGGGAACGAGGGCGCGTCCGCCAAGGTCCTCGCGACCCCAGGTCCGTCATCGCCCTCCGGGACGACTCGGTCCGTTCGTCGCGCGCGGGTGGAGCACGCGGGTTACCATGGCGGGCTCATGAGGCCCCACTTCCACGTGGCCGGCTTCCCGGTCCGCGTCCGCCCGCTCTTCTTCCTCACCGTGCTCGCCACGGGGTGGAGCCTCACGCGTGACGTGGCGCAGCTGGCGCTGTGGACGGCGGTGGTCTTCGTGTCCATCCTCGCGCACGAGCTGGGACACGCGCTGGCGTTCCGCCGCTACGGCAGCCCGGCGCGAATCGAGCTGCACGGCATGGGCGGCACCGCGCACGCCGAGGACGGCGGTCGGCTGACGCACCGGCAGCTGGCGTGGGTGAGCTTCGCGGGCCCCGGCGCCGGCTTCGTCCTGGGTGGACTGGTGTGGGCCGCCGCGAGGCTGGCGCCCCCGGGCGTGACGGACGGCCGCGTGGGCCAGGTGGTGGACATGCTGCTGCTGGCCAACGTGGGCTGGGGGCTGTTCAACCTGTTGCCCTTCCAACCCCTGGATGGCGGCCACCTGCTGGCCTCGCTGGTGCGCGCGTGGAGGGGCTACCGCCACGAGCGGCTGCTGCATCGGGTGGGCATCGTCACGGCGGCGCTCGTGGTGGGCTACGCCATCTGGGCCCGGCAGCTCTGGATGGGCATGCTCGCGCTCACCATCGGCGTGCTCAACCTGGAGCAGCTCCGCCGCCTCCCTCCGGATGTCGCCCTGGCCCCGACGCCCGCGCGCGAGGGCCGCCAACGCCGCCGGAGCGCTTGGGGCTGGTTTGGGAGGCGCTCCTCCTCCCTCCCGCGACGCGGCCCGTCGCTCATGGGGGCCGTCACCCTGGACGAGCTGCTCGGACGGACAGCGCCCGCGTCCCCGCACACCGCCCCGGTGGACCCATCCCTCGAACAGGCCCGGGACGAGGCCGAGCCTCCCCGAGACCCCGCCGTGGTGGGACGGCTGCTGCTCGACAGTGGACTGTCCTCCCTGGCCATCCGCCCCCTCCAGGAAGCCTTCGCCCAGGCCCCCTCCTCCAGCACGGGGCACTCGCTCGTGCTCGCCCTCCTGGAGACCGGACGCACCGAGGAGCTGGCGGTGCTGCTGTCCGGCCCCCGGGCCACCTATCTTTCCGAGGACTCCCTGGAGGTCATCGCCCTTCGGGCGAGGGACGCCCAGGAGGTCGCGCTGGCCGACCGCGTCACGGCCCTGCGGCGGGCCCGCGCTCCTAAGTCGGATGAGCGAGGCTGATTGCCGCGCCGCGCCACCGGCGCTCCATTGCCCGATGGGTTACCCAGGGGGCGTGTTCGACTTGAGAAATCGGGGCGCATCCGGGTTATAGGGGCGTCCCCTCCAGCCAGAGGAAGCCCGCGCGTGTCTCGACCCCGCCTCATCAAAGAATCGTCCGCGCCGCTCCCACTCGACAGGGAGCTGCTGGTCCGCATCCACGACCTCATGGTCAAAACGCGCACCCTCGAGGAGCGCCTCATCCAGATGTACAAGCAGGGCCACGGCTACTTCTGGATTGGCGGTCCCGGCGAGGAGGCGTTCAACGTCCCGCTCGGCCTGCTCATGAAGAAGGGCCAGGGCCCGGAATACGACTACCTGCACGCCCACTACCGGCAGTCCGGCACGCTGCTCGCGCTGGGCGAGGAGCCCATCGGGGCGCTGCGGCAGATGAAGAACACCGCGACGGACCCCTATTCGGGCGGCCGCAACTTCGCGGGCCACTTCTCGCTGCGCAAGTACAACGTGGCCCCGGTCAGCTCGCCCATCGAGGTGCAGTACGCCATCGCGCCGGGCACGGCCATGGTGCAGAAGCGCCTGGGCGGCGACGGCATCACCATCGTCACCGGCGGCGACGCGGGCACGGCCGAGGGCGATTTCGCCTCGTGCCTGGTGTGGTCGAGCCGCCCCGCAAACCCGCTGCCCATCCTCATCATCGTCACCAACAACAAGTGGGGCATCTCCACCTCCGGTGACGGGCAGCACGGCGAGACGCGGGTGAGCGACCGCGGCAAGGCCTTCAACATCCAGTCGAAGACCATCAACGGCAACGACCCGGTGGAGGCGTACCAGGAGCTGAAGGCGGCGATGGAGTACGTGCGCAAGGAGCGCAAGCCCTTCCTCCTGGAGGCCATGGTGTCGCGCCTGTACGGCCACTCGTCCGCGTCCGGCGCGAACTACGTGGCGGACGAGGTGGACTGCCTGAAGACCTTCGAGGCGCGGTTGGAGCAGGAGGGCGTCCTCACGCGGCAGCAGATGGACGACCTGCGCAACCGCTACACGGAGGAGATGGCCGCCGCCGCCCGCACCGCGCGCGACGAGCCGCTGCCCGCCCCGGAAACCATCTGGAAGCACATCTTCGCGGAGGACAAGTAACCCATGGCCAACATGGCACAGGCCATTCGCATGGCCCTCCACTACGCCGAGGAGAAGCTCGGCGTGACGGACATCTTCGGCGAGGACGTGGGCGCGCCGCTGGGCGGCGTCTTCACCTGCACGCAGGGCCTGAAGACGACGTGGAACTCGCCGCTCGACGAGCGCGGAATCATCGGCGCGGCCATGGGCATCGCCATGGGCGGCGGGCGTCCGGTCGCGGAGATCCAGTTCTGCGACTACGTCTACAACACCATCGACCTGCTGAAGCTGGCGGGCAACACCTGCTGGTCGAGCAACGGTGACTGGAACCTGCCCATGGTGGTGCGCACGCCGGTGGGCAGCGGCATCCGCGGGTCCATCTACCACTCGCACTCGTTCGACGCGACGATGACCCACATCCCCGGCTGGAAGGTGGTCATGCCCTCCACGCCGCTGGACGCGTACGGCCTGCTCATCTCCGCCTGCAAGGAGCAGAACCCGGTCATGTTCCTGGAGCCCAAGGCGCTGTTGCGCGTCAAGGGCGAGGAGCGCATCCCCGGCGAGCCAGACGACGACCGCGCGCTGTCGAAGCTCATCGACGCGCCGCTGGGCGACCGCTCCCAGTGGGTGCCGCAGTGGCCCCAGTTGGAGGAGTACGCGGTGCCCATCGGCAAGGGCAAGCTGGTGCGCGAGGGCACCCAGGTGACGGTGGTCAGCTACGGCCGCACCCTGCCCCTGTGCGCGCGCGCCGCCGCCACGCTGGCCGACGAGGGCCTCAGCGTGGAGGTCATCGACCTGCGCTCGCTGTGGCCGTACGACTGGGAGATGATCAAGTCCTCCGTCCAGAAGACGGGCCGCGTGCTCTTCGTCAACGAGGACACGGAGGTCACCAACTTCGGCGAGCACCTGATGCGGCGCACCGTGGAGGAGCTGTTCTACTCGCTGCTGGCCGCGCCCCGGCTCGTGGCCGGCAAGTTCGTCCCCGGCATCGGCCTGGCCGACACGCTGGAGATGGCCTCCGTGCCCCAGCAGAACGACATCACCACCGCGTTGCGGACCCTCGCGAACGAGCAGCCGTAAGGGCCACACCCACAATCACCCCGTGGGCAAAGGGCCCACGGAAGGCACCGGGGCCGTCGTTCCTCTTTGGAGGAGCGGCGGCCATTTCGTTAGACTCCCAACTGCCTTGTCACAGCCAATCGTCCGCACCGTCACCCCCGTTGGAGCAGAAGCCCCCGCCTTCCGCATTCGCCGCGCGCGCCGCGGTGACGCAGAGGCCATGGCGTCACTGCTACGGGAGCTGGGCTATCCGCAGGGCACCGACCAGCAGACGGTGCATTGGGTCGTGAGCCATCCGGAGATTGAAATCTTCGTGGCGGGAGACCCGCAGGACCGGCCCGTGGGCATGGTGTCCTTCTCCCACCGGCCGCAGCTGCGGCTGCGCGGGCGCGTGGCCACCATCGACGAGCTGGTGGTGACGGAGGCCTGGCGGCGCCGCGGCGTGGGCCGCGCGCTCATCAAGCAGATCCTCGAGCGGTGCAAGGTGCTCAGCGCCCGCCAGCTCCAGCTCGTCTCGCCCATGGCCACCAGCCCGGAGGCGCGCGGCTTCTACACCGCGTGCGGCTTCTCGGAGATCGACGCGGGCGTGTTCCGCCACCTGGAGACGGAGGGGCGCCGCTAGCGCGGGCGTCCCGTTCCCCTCCGGGGCGCGAGCCCCTCAGCGCTTGAAGCTCTCCACCACGCGCTGCAGGCGCGCGCGGTCCTCGTCGCTCACGTCCGTGAAGCGCACGCCGATGGCCTCCTGCTCGTCGCGCACCCACGCGACGACGCCCGTCAGGTGGAACTCCTGGCCGGCGATGTCCATGGAGAGGCTGACCCGCGAGCCCACGTCGTAGGCCTTGCGCGTGCGCAGGCACAGCCCGCCCGCCGACACGTTGATGGAGAACACCCGCAGGGCGCGCGCGGCGTCCTCCTGCTGCGCGAAGCGCACCGCGAACCGGGCGGCCACGCGCTCATCCGCCCTCCGGTTCGCGTACGTGGCCGGGTCTGCTCCTGCCATCTCTGCTTCCGCCGCCTTGCTTGTCATGTGCACCCGCTACCCCCAGGTTCCCTGCTGGCGACCACGCCGTCTCCCCTCGACCACCGGGATCCTGACGCGACAGGCCACCCCTCGGGCCCCGGTCATCCGGCAAGTGTCCGCTGCTTTCCAGCCTCGATTCAAGTGGGGCCCCTCGAATGGGGGGCTTCGGGTATGTGCCACGCTGATTCGACGCGGGAGGATGGATGCACGCGCGGCGTTGGGTGTGGCTGGGGACCCTCTTGTTGTCACTCGTCCTGGCCGCCTGCGATGACAAGGACCACGACCAGGGCCTGCCCTCCAGTGATTCCGGGACAGACGCGGGCGTGGATGGCGGCCTCCAGGACGGGGGGCTGACATGCAACGTGGCCCGGCAGGAGGGGTGCGGGGCCGGGGAGAGTTGTCATTTCGCGAACCTTCCCGGGGGCGGGACGGGCAGCCGCTGCTTCGCGGCGGAGTGCGACGTGGTGAAGCAGGACTGCGCGGGGGGCCTGCGGTGCACGTACGTGGGCGACGGGGACACGACGACGCGGCGGTGCGTGGAGGAAGGCACCGGGGTGGAGGGCGCGCACTGCACGCTGGCGCCGTCGGACGCGGGCCTCGAATACGACACGTGCGCGGCGGGCCTGTTCTGCAAGGACGAGCACCCGGGCGACGGGGGCACGGTGTTCGCCTGCCGGCGGCTGTGCCATGCGTCCACGCAGTGCTCGGGCACGGAGGCGTGCAACACGGTGGTGCGGCTGGCGGGGACGACGGAGCTGCCGCTGCTGTGTGGCGCGCGCTCGCAGCCGTGCGACCCCTTCGCCTCCGCCTGCGCGGCGCCGCTGAGCTGCTACCCCTCCGCCTCCGGCCCGGTGTGCGCGGGCAGCGGAACGCGGGGCACGGGGGCGTCGTGCGACTTCAGCAACCAGTGCGCGCCAGGCAGCGCGTGTGTGAGCACCGGCGCGGGGCTCACCTGCAGGCCCCTGTGCAGGCCCGGAGGGACGCCCGCCTGCTCCACGGGCACCTGCCGCCCGCTGAGCGGCAACACGGGGGTGGGCGCGTGCATACCGTGAAGCCCGGTTCCCACTCCGGGCAACTTCGCCTCCCGCGGTGGTAGCGCGAGGGCGACGAGGGGGTCGGTGTTTCGCTGGACGGGCCTGTCCTCTTCTCCGACTCGGTCGAGGACCGGGGGGGCATGCGGCGAGGGCCTCGCGGGTTGCATACCCCAACGCCTGTCGCCGGGCGGAGGGGTGTACATCGTGCGTCGTCGGGAGGGAGCGACGATGCGAATGTGGCGGACGTGGCTCGGTACCCTGGCGTGCATGGCGAGCGTGCAGTGGGGATGCACCTCCAGCGACGCCGAGGCCCCGACCTCGGAGGAGCCTTCCACGGAGACGAACGAGCCCCCGCAGGACGCGAACCGGCCGGAGGGCCCCCTCGAGGTGGCGCCGGTGGTGGTGGATGACGGCGAGGAGCGGCAGACGCCTCCGCCCGCGCCAGCGCCCGCGCCGGACACGTTCCAGCCCGGCTTCCATCAGGCGCTGCGCGGCTCCCACTCCGTGAGCAGCCTCACCACGTTCCGCATGCGCATCCCGGTGTCGCGGGCCGGCAAGCGCCTCCAGGTGACGTTCCGCTCGGGAGATGGGAGCCTCGTGCTCCAACGCGCGACGGTGTCCCGCGTGGGCCCGGACGGCGCGCTGGTGACGACGCCGGTGGCGCTGACGTTCGACGGCAAGCCGGGCTTCACCGCCACGCCCCGTCAGCTGGTGACGTCGGACCCGGTGGACTTCGCGACGACCTTCCGCGACGAGCTGGCCATCAGCTTCGAGGTGCGCGGCGCGCTGGCCGCCAGCGCCATCAACGCCTTTCCCGGGGGGCTGGTGCGCGCGGGCACGCATGCCCTGTCCACCTCGGCGATGGGGGGCGACGCCTTCGAGCGCTCGGTGGGCGTGGCCACGGTGGAGGTGGAGGCCCCCGCCTCGCGAGCCTTCATCGCCCTGGGCGACAGCATCACCGAGGGCTACATGGGCCTGAGCAACGACACGCGCAACGCGTGGCCGGCGCTGGTGGAGGCGCAGCTGGGCATCCCCGTGGTGAACTCGGGCGTCAGCGGCCAGGGCTTCTACGACGCCCTGCGCCTGCTGGACGACGAGGTGCTCGCCGTCAAGGGCGTCACCGACTGCATCGTGCTGCTGGGCACCAACGACCTGGGCGTGACCGGCGGGGAGGCGCAGATGGAGACGCGCATGCTGGTGCTGGTGCAGCGGCTGGAGCCCTTCTGTCACGTCTGGGTGGGCACGCTGCTGCCCAAGGAGAAGACGAACTACGGTTCGTACGCGCTGGTGAAGACGCAGCGGCTGGACTTCAACGCGTGGTTGCGCGCGGGAGGCACCGGCGCGGAGGTCATCGACACGGAGGCCGCGACGCGCAGGCCGGACGACGTCCACCGCTTCCTCGACGGGTACGGCGCGGACGGCATCCACCCGAGCGCCGAGGGGCACAAGGCCATCGCCGCCGAGGTGGTCCGGGTGCTCCGCGAGAAGGGCGTCCCGTAGCGGGCCGCCCGCCCCCCGGCCTCACGCGCCCCCGGGGCCGAGCACGTCGTGCAGCACGAGCAGCCTCGCCAGCGCGGGCGGGGCCAGCAGCCAGTCGCGGGCCATGGGCACCCAGCGCACCGGGGCCCCGGCGGCCTCCAACCTCGCGTTCACCGCCTGCAACAGGGGCGCGAAGGTCTTCGTGGGGTCCTCCCAGTCGCCGGCCCCCGCGGGCAACTGGTCCGCGCCCGGCTCCACGACGAACAGCTCGCGGCCCTCGACGGGGCGCGCCGCGAAGCCGGGCAGGTACGGTTGCATCGCCGCGGCCAGCCGCTCCAGCAGCGCGGCGTCCTCGTAGGGGTGGGACAGCTCCCAGTCGAAGAAGGTGGGGAGCTGGGCGAGCAGCTCCGCGCGCAGCGGGTCCTCCCTGCTGGCGCGCCAGTGGTGCTCCGCGAGGTCATAGGCGGTGGCGGGCACCTTCAGCTCCCACGCCTCCAGCTTCGCCAGCAGCTCGCCCATGCGCTCCACCAACTCCGGGGGAGGCTCGGCGCGCGACACCCAGCGCACGCCGGAGGCGGACAGGCCCCGGCGCTCCGCCCTCACCCGGTCGCCCACGCGGAACTGGAGGGGCTGCTCGCCGGACTCCGGCTCCGGGTAGAGCGGCGCGTTGACGAGCCCGCCGCCCGAGTCCGGACGGAGCCGGACGAAGCCGTGCCTCGGGTTGACCTCCTCCACGGTGAACGTGTCCTGGGGCATCCCATCCTCCTCGCGCTCTCGCGCGGCAACACTAACCGGTGTTGCGCATGCCAGCCGCGATTCCGTTCAGGGAGAGCAGCAGTGGACGGTCGCAGTCGCCCACGCCCTCGCGCTTGCGCCGCAGCAGCTCCACCTGGAGGAACGACATGGGGTCCACGTAGGGGTTTCGCAGGGAGATGGCGCGCTGGAGCTGGGGGTTGTGGTCCAGCAGCTTCGCCTCGCCCGTCAGCTTCTTGACCTGCTTGCGCGTGCGCCGGTGCTCCTGCTGGATGCGCCGCCACAGCGGCCGCGTGGCCGCGGGGGCCAGCGTGGCGTAGCGCCCGGCGATGGCCATGTCCGACTTGGCCAGCACCATGGTGACGTTGTCGATGACGGCCTTGAAGAAGGGCCACACGCGGTACATGCGCTTGAGCAGCGCGGCCCCACCCGCCTCCCGGGAGAAGGCCTCCAACGCCGCCCCCACGCCATACCAGCCCGGGAGGATGGCCCGGTTCTGCGTCCAGGCGAACACCCAGGGGATGGCCCTCAGCGTCTCCAGGCCTCCCGCCTTGCGCTTGCTGGGGCGCGAGCCGATGGGGAGCGCCGAAATCTCCTCCACGGGCGTGGCGGCGGTGAACAGCGACAGGAACTCCGGGTCGTCCCAGACGAGCGCGCGGTACGCCACGCGCCCCGTCTCCGCCAGCGTGTCGAAGGCCGCGCGGAAGGCGCGCTCGTCCTCGTCCGAGGGGCGCGGCTGCGCGTCCAGGTGGTGCTGGAGCACGCCCCCCAGCACGAGCTCCAGCGTGCGCCGGGCCAGCGCCGGACGGGCGTACTTGTGGTCCAGCGCCTCGCCCTGCTCCGTCGCCTTGTAGCCACCCGCCACCGCGCCCCGGGGCAGCGCGAGGATGGCCTCCTGCGCGGGGCCGCCGCCCCGGGCCACGGACTCGCCGCGCCCGTGGAACAGGCGCAGCGGCACGCCCGCCTCGCCAGACACCTGCGTGAGCGCCACCTGGGCGCGGTAGAGCGCCGCGCTGGCGGCCAGCAGGCCCACCTCCTTGCCGGAGTCGCTGTAGCCCACCATCACCTCCTGCGCCCCGCGCGCGTCGAGGTGGCGGCGGTACTCGGGGTGCGCGAAGAGCACGCGCAGCACCTGGGGCCCGCCGTCGAGCGCGCCCAGCTGCTCGAAGAGGGGCACCACGTCCACGGTGGCGCAGCCGCGCCGCTCGTCCCACAGGCCCGCGTGCTTCACGCACCGGAAGGCCGCGAGCACGTCCTCCGCCGTGCTGGCCATGCTGAGGATGAGCGTGCGGCACGCGGGCTCGCCGGCTTCCGCCTGCGCGTCCTTCAGCCGCGCCAGCACCTCGAGCAGCCGGCGCCCGCCCTCCGTCGGCGCGGGGCCGCCCGCCTCGAGCGACGCGGCCGCGCTCACCGCGTCCTCGGCCGGCACGCGCGCCTCCAGCTCCGCCAGGGACAGGCCCAGCGCGCAGACGCGCTCGCGCACGCGCCGCACCTCCCGCGCGCCCGCGTGCGTCGCCTTCGCCTCCTCCAGCGAGCCCAGCAGCAGGTCCAGGTCCGCCAGCAGCGCCTCCGGGGTGCGGTATGCCGTATCGGGCAGCGCGCCCGCCTCGCCGGTGCGCTGGGCCAGCACGTGCCGCAGGGCCTGGTCCAGGCGCTCCTCCATGAAGCGCAGCTTGCGGCGCCAGGGCTCGCCGACGGTGCGCGGCCCCAGCCGCCGCAGGGCCTCCGGCAGCTCCGCCGCGTCGCGCTCCAGCGAGCGCAGCAGCGCCTCCGGGGGCCGTGCGTGCCGCTCCGACTGGGAGAGCATCCCGCCCAGCCGCTCCAGCTCGCGCGCCAGCGCGCGGAGGCCCCGCGCGCGGTGGGCCCTCAGCGTGTCGGAGAACACCTCGGGCGTCACCAGGGGGTTGCCGTCCATGTCGCCCCCCACCCACGAGTGGATGCGCAAGGGCGTGTCCACCGCGCCGAGCGGCTCGCCATAGGCGCGCTCGAAGGCCCACGACACCAGCTCCGGCAGCTCGGCCAGCTCGCGCGCGAGCACCTCCTCGACGTACCAGAGGACGTTCTTCACCTCGTCGCCCACCGTGGGCCGCTCCCGGCGCAGCTCGTCCGTCTGCCACAGGGTGGTGATCTCCTCGCGCAGCGACTCGAGGTTGTCCGCGCTCTCGCGGGGCGTCAGCTCGGTCCGGTCGCGCTCCTCCAGCAGCACCGCCATGCGGTAGAGCTTCTCGAGCAGCGTGCGGCGCACCGCCTGCGTGGGGTGCGCGGTGAGCGTCAGCGTCACCCGCATCGCTCGGAGCGCCTCGCGCACGCGCGCGGCCGGCACGCCCGCGTCCTTGAGCGCCAGGAGCGTGGCCTCCATCGATCCACGCTGCGGACTGGGCGACTCGACGCTCGCGTGGGCGCGGGCGCGGCGGATGCGGTGGTGCTGCTCCGCCAGGTTGACCAGCTGGAAGTACACGGAGAAGGCGCGAAGCACCGGCTCCGTCTGCCCCAGGGGGAGCTTCTCGAGCAGCCCCGCCAGCTCCGCCGCGGACGCGCGGCGCCCCGCCAGGGGGCCCCTGCGCCGCTGGATGGCCAGCCTGCGGACCTCCTCCTCCAGGTCGAACAGCGCTTGCCCCTCCTGTTCGACGAGCACCTCCCCCAGCAGTCGGCCGAGCAGGCGGACATCACGACGCAGGGGCTGATCCACGGGACGCATGCGAGCCATAGCGGCGGGGACGCTAACCGCTTCCCGCGCCCCACGCCCGCCCGTTGAAGGGGATTCGCCTCGGATTGGACGGGACGACCCGCCCCGGCGCGCCGGGACATCCGGTATGGTTCACGGCCGTGAGCACGAGCCGTCCTTCGACCCGGCGAGGAATCCTCCCCATCGCCTTGCTGGCAGTCTGTGTGGCGCACGTCGTGCTGGGCCTGGTCCTGCTGCCCGACAGCATGTTCACCAAGTACCCCGACAGCGCGCGGCTCTTGAGCTCGGGACGGATGCTCCCGGAGCAGGGGGCGGACTTCAGCCCCCTGTACCTCCTGCTCAACGTCGCGCTGTCCCCCGGGGCCCTGCGCGTGGCGCAGAGCCTGGCGGGCGCGCTCGGGCTCGTGGCGGTGTACATCCTGGGGGCGCGGCTGCTCTCGCGCGCCGCGGGGTGGGTGGCCGCCGCGCTCGTCGCCACGACGACGTCCGTCCTCGTGTACGAGGCCACGCTGGAGCCCGACCTGCTGGTGATGGTGTTGAACCTGGGCGCGCTCGCGCTGCTGGCCCACGCCCTGCCGGACTTCCGGACGCGGTGGCTGGTGGGCGCGGGCCTGCTGCTGGGCCTGTCCGGCGCGACGCGGCCCACCGGGCTCGCCATCCTCGTGCTCGCCGGCGCGTGGCTGGCGTGGCGGACGCGGCGCTCCCCGCCGCGCGCGCGGCTCACCGCGGTGGGGGCGCTCCTGGTGACGGGGCTGGTGGCGAGCTGGCTGCCGGCCCAGGTCATCCGCGCGACGGTGGGCTCGCACCTGGGGGCGACCATGAGCGCGGGCGCGGTGCTGCACATGGGCAACCGCCCGGAGGGCACCGGCCTGGGCGCCCAAGCCCCCACCCTCATCAAGCAATACGAGACGCAGTTCCGAGGGGCGGACCGCCCCGACCACGCGCACAGCCTCTACCGCCAGTTCGCGCGCGCGGAGGCGGGGGCGGACCTGTCGCCCGCGGCCACCGAGCGCTTCTGGATGCGCAAGACGCTGAACTTCGCGCTCGAGGAGCCCGGCACCTTCCTGGGACTCCAGGGGCGCAAGCTCGCGTTCTTCCTCTTCGGCCCGGAGGGACACGACATCTCCGAGGTGCGCGACGCGGACGACCGGCTCGCGGGCCTCCCCCTGGTGAGCGCGCAGGCGCTGGGGCTGGTGGGGCTGGCGGGGCTGCTCGTGGCGCTCGCGCGGCGGAGGCACGTCGGCCTCGTGGTGCTCTACCTGGGCACGAGCGCCGCGCTGGCGGTGGGCTTCTACGTGGTGAGCCGCTACCGGGTCGCCGCGCTGCCCGCGTGGGCGCTGCTCGCCGGCGCGCTCGCGGTGGAGGGATTCGAGGCACGGCGCCAGCCCCGCGCGCTGCTGGCGCTGGCCTTCACGCTGGCCGCCTGCCTTACCCTCCCCGCCCTGTTCCCCTTCGTGCGCGACGTGGACCGGATGCTCGCGCGCACCGAGGCGGTGGGTGGCCAGGGCCGCGCGCTGAGCACGGCCCTGCGCGCCGGGAACTACGACGAGGCGACCCAGGCCTTCGTCCAGCTCCAGGCCGCCCACCCCTTCACCGCGCTCGCCCGCGCCCTGCGCGGCATCCCCTTCGAGTCCCCCGCCGTCGCCGAGCGCTCGGGGGCGCTCGCGGTGGAGCGGCTCGGCACGGACAGCGCGCTGGACCTGTACGTCGCCGCGGAGCTGGCGCGGCGCGCGGGCCACTGTCCCCAGGCCATCGAGGCGGCGCGGCTGGCCGAGGACGCGGGCTACCGGGGCGCGTTCTACGACACCTCCATGGACCCGGCGCTCGTCCGCGCGGACTGCCTGCTCCAGCAGGGGGACCGGGCGGGCGCGCTGCGCGCGGCGGAGGACTCCCTGGAGCGTCGCGGCGGCACCCTCGACGGCCTGGCCTTCGCCGTGGCCGCGGCGGAGGCCCTCCCGGACGATGCGGGCGAGCGACGCGCGCGCTGGGAGGCCCGGCTCTTCTCGTTGCACGACCTGGCGAGCGCGCGACAGGCCCGGGGCCTCGCGCGCCTGCGTTGGGGGCGCTACGCCGGCGCGCTGGAGGACGCGGACGCGGTGCTCGCCGTCATCCCCGACCTCGCCGTCACCCACCACCTGCGGGCCGCCGCCCTCGCCGGACTGGGCCGCGACGCCGAGGCGCTCCAGGCCTACACGCGGGCGCTGCGGACGCTGCCGAGCTTCAACTTCCCGACAGCGCCCCTCGAGCGGGCCGTGGCCGCGCGGCTGGCGGAGGCGCCGGACTCTCCCGGCGTCCTCGCGCTGGCCACCGAACACCACCTGCGCGCGGGACGGCTGGAGCTGGCTCGGACGCTCGCCTCGCGCGCCAGCGCCGCCGCGCCACGCGACGCCGGACTGGCGGCCCTCGCCCAGGAGCTGGCGAAGGCGCGCCCCGCGGGCGTGCCGGTGCCCGCGCCCCCCACCCCGCCCCAGGCCCAGAACGCGCCGTCGCCCTGAGGCCTGTGCGCCACGCGACCTCGACGCCCGCGTGGCGGGGGCCGCTCACTCGAGGCCTTCGCGGACGGGGATGTGGATGACCGACCCATTCGGGCAGAAGTAGGTGAGCATCTTCTTCTGCTTGAAGTTCCCCGTCAGGCCACCGCGCTCATAGCCGGCGCGAATCTCGAACAGGGTGCGCGGGAACGGCAGCGGCACGGGCACGGAGAGCGTCGACGTCTCGATGCTCACCTCGACGCTCGCGACCTCGCCCCCGTCCAGGCCGAAGAACCGCGCCACGCCGGGGTACGTGCCCACGCGGACGTCCTTCGCGTCCGCCGTGACGTTCACCCGGTAGTAGCCCACGGGGATGGCGCTCGCCGGCACGTCCAGGTACACGAAGCCGACGTCGACGCCCTGCGGGAAGCGCGTGGCGGGGACCTGCTCGAACCCCGCGATGCTGGTGCCCACCAGCAGGGCGCCCTCCGTCGTCGCCGTGGCCAGCTGCTCGAGGTTGAGGGAGACGCCCGCGGCCCGCGCCGCGCTGGCGAGCACGTCCGCGGGGTCCGGACACGCGGCCGCGGCGGGCGCGGACTCGCCGGCTTCGGCCGCCGGGCACCGGGGCGCCTGCGCCCACGAGGCACTGGAGACGAACGACAGGGACACGACGAGCGTCACGAGCTTGAAGACATGCAGGGTCATGATGGAGTCCAGGGTTCAATCACTGCCGTGAGAACACAGACATCGACGCAAGGGACACCTCCGACCGCCAGGGCCAGTGAATCCCTTGCAGGCGCCCGGCCCCGCCCACCGCACCGGCGGACGTCCCTTCCCGTTCAGCGACCAGGCGACCTCACGGCCAAAGTACGATTCAAATCGTATGATGTCAACGACGTTCGTCGTACTTCGTGGCGGGCGCGGTGACACACTCGGAGGGCGCGCGTGGCTCCCGGGCCACGGTTCGGGCCGGTCCGTGGCTTGCAGTCACCCTGGCGAGAGCGTGGCGGCGAAGAGCCGCGAGGGAGCGCGAGTCATGTCGATGACACGGTGGTGGAAGGTGGCAATGCTGTGCGGCGCGCTGGCCGCGCCCTGTGCCGTGGCGGAGACGCCGGAGGAGGACCTCGCAGCCGAGCCCGACGTCCGCGAGCCCGCGCTCGAGGGACTGACGCGGCTCTTCGACGGGGCTCCGGACGAAGACGAGGGGCTGCCCCGTCTCCGGCACGTGGAGCCGGTCGCCTGCCAGGCCGCGCCCCAGGGCCGGGTGTGGGTGGCGAGCACGGAGCTGTGCGGCGACACGGAGTGCGCCCAGCACGTGACGGTCTGGGTGGGCTCGTGGACGGTGGAGGACGCCGAGGTCGCCGTCCAGTGCGACGCCGAGCACGTCATCCTCTCCACGCACGACTGGCGGCTGGTGCTCGTGCCGGACGGCAAGGGGGACTACGACGTCGAGGAGTCCACGCTCGACGTCGAGCAGGCCATGGCCCCCGCCTCCGCGGGCTGACGCGGCCTACGGTCCGATGCGGCGCAGGATGAGGATGGGGCCATCATCCAGGCGCCGGCCGCGCAGGTCGATTTCACAGTCGAGCATCCAGTCCCCGTGGCCCTCCGGGTCCATGATGCGCTGCTGGACCTCCCACAGGCGGGGCCCGGCCTCCTTGAGGAACGTGTTGGCGGGCCTGCGGGCCTGGGGCGTGAGCACCACCACCTTGTGCTCCTCGTGGTAGGGCACCATGGCCTGCTCCAGCTTGGGCGCGGTCCACTCGCCCAGCGGGTTGTCCAGCAGCGCCAGCGCGTCCATGTAGCGCTTCTGGCCCAGGGCGCGCAGCAGCCGGTGCAGCTCCTCGCGCACGCGGGCCGCGAAGGCGCGCGGGTCGTCGGTGAGCTCCTTCGGCTTGAGCTCGACGACGGGCTTGGCCTCGACGACGGCCCCCGGGTTGCGCATGCGCTCCCACTCGTCCAGGAGGCTGGAGTCCACCTGTCGCAGGGTGGCGCGCAGGTGGTCGACGAAGTCCTCCACCTCCTCGGTGCGGAAGCGCTCCGGCACCGTCTGCACCAGCGTCTTGTAGACGTCGCTCACGTAGCGCAGGAGCACGCCTTCGCTGCGCTGCAGGCCGTACTCGCGCACGAAGTCGTGGAACGACATGAAGCGCTCGAACATGTCCCGCACCACGGACTTGGGGCGGATGTTCTCCTCGCCCACCCAGGGGTGCTTCTGCGCGAACTTGTTGAAGGTGCCGTAGATGAACTCGCGGTTGGGCTTGGGCCACTCCAGCTTCTCCAGCTCCTCCATCCGGTCGTCGTACTCCATGCCCTGCGCCTTCAGCTCCTGGATCTTCTCCCCCTTGAGCTGGTTCAACTGCGCGTACAGCACCACCTCCGGGTTCTCCAGGATGGACTCCACCAGCGTCACCACGTCCAGCGCGTAGGTGTCCGTCGTGGGGTCGAGCAGCTCCAGCGTCTCCAGCAGGTACAGCGACAGGGTGTGGTTGAGGCTGAAGTCGTGCTGGAGCTCCTGCGCCACCTTCACCTCCGCCCCCGAGCCCCCCTGCCCTCGCACCACCTCGACGATGCCCGCCGCGCGCAGCGTGCGGAAG
Organism: Myxococcus stipitatus; assembly: GCF_021412625.1. The sequence continues at coordinate 73,265 of NZ_JAKCFI010000012.1, forward strand.
TCGCGCGCGGCCTCCTTGAGGTGGCGGCGCTTGAGGAAGTCCGAGTCGTGGCAGCGCTGCACCAGCTGCACCAGCCGGTGGTAGCCCCCCGTCCCCCGGACGTGGTCGCTCTGGAGCAGGTTGAGGATCATCCCGTGCGACACCGCGAAGCGGGACTCCAGCGGCTCCGGCATGCCCGTCTGGAGCCGCTCGAAGGTGTTGCGGTCGTACTGGACGAAGTTCTTCTGCGGCGGCTTGGCCTTGGGCGCCTTCTTCTTGCCCGCGGCCTCCTTGGCGGCCTGCTTGATGTTCTCCACCACGTACTCGGGCGCCTGGGCGACGACGCTGCCCTCGTTGTCGAAGCCCTTGCGCCCCGCGCGGCCGGCGATCTGCTGGAAGTCGCGCACGCTCAGCGTGGCCAGCTTCTCGCCGTTGAACTTGAACAGCTGCGTGAAGAGCACCGTGCGGATGGGGATGTTGACGCCCACGCCCAGCGTGTCCGTGCCGCTGATGACCTTGAGGTGGCCGCCCTGCGCCAGCTTCTCCACCAGCAGGCGGTACTTGGGCAGCAGCCCCGCGTGGTGCATTCCGATGCCGTGGCGCAGGTAGCGCTGGAAGTCCTTGCCGTAGGGCGTGTCGAAGGGCGCGTCCATCAGCGCGACGCGGATGGCCTCCTTCTCCTCCTTGGTGGAGAAGTCCACGCTCATGAGGTTCTGCGCCTGCTCGGCGGCGGCGCGCTGGGTGAAGTTGACCAGGTAGATGGGATACTTCTTGCGCGCGATCAGGTCCTCGATGGTCTCGTGGAGCGCCGACTCCCGGTAGTCGAAGTCCAGCGGCACCGGGCGCTGCGCGCTGCGCACGGTGGCCACCTCGCGCCCGGTGAGCTTCTGCAGGCTCTCCTCGATGACGTGCGTGGGGCCCAACGTCGCGGACATCAGGAGGAACGTCGTCCGAGGCAGCGCGATGAGCGGAATCTGCCAGGCCACGCCGCGGTCGCGGTCGGAGTAGTAGTGGAACTCGTCCATGACGACGTAGTCCACGCGGGCGTTGGCGTCGCGCAGGGCGAGGTTGGCGAGGATCTCCGCGGTGCAGCAGATGATGGGGGCGTCGCGGTTGATGCTGGCGTCGCCGGTGAGCATGCCCACGTTCTGCGCGCCGAACGCCTCGCACAGCGCGAAGAACTTCTCGTTCACCAGGGCCTTGATGGGGCAGGTGTAGAAGGAGACCTTGCCCTCGGCCATGGCCTTGAAGTGCAGCGCCAGGGCCACCATGGACTTGCCGGAGCCGGTGGGCGTCTTCAGGAACAGGTGCTTGCCGCCGAGCAGCTCCAGGATGGCCTCCTCCTGGGCGGGATAGAGGCTCAGCCCGTTCGCCGCGACATAGCCGACGAAGCGGTCGAGGATGCCGTCCGCGTCGAGGGGCGGCTCTCCCTTCTTGGGAAGCAGGGCGGCGAGGGGGGCCTGGGACTCGGTGGGTGCCATCACCGCCCGGACTCTAGAGCACCCACCCGCTCCCGTCCGCTGTGAAATCCAGCGCCTCGCGCGACGGCGCGAAGGTCGCCTGAGCGGCGTTGCCACTGCCCACCGGAACGATGTCAGGCGCAGGCCCCGTGCCTACCTTGGCCCTTCCTTTTACCCCCAAGGAGGCAAACGTGGAGCAGCGCACGTTGCGTCTGGCATTCCTGGCAGTCTGGGCATTCGCACTCACCGCCCGCGCGCAATCCGCGGACCCGGCGGTCTCCGGGAAGTGGTCCGACGTGCAGCGCTGGCCCTACTCCGCCGTGCACACGCATCTGCTGCCCACCGGCAAGGTGATGTGGTTCTCGGAGTTCGCGGACGGCGACAAGCCGCACCTGTGGGACCCGGACACCAACGAGCTCCGGCCGATACCGCCGGCCGGCTACAACATCTTCTGCGCGGGCCACGCCTTCCTCCCGGACGGGCGGCTGCTCGTCGCCGGTGGCCACATCGCGGACGACTCCGGGCTGCCCTACGCCAGCCTCTACGATCCGTTCAAGAACACCTGGACGCGGCTGCCCAACATGAACGCCGGGCGCTGGTACCCCACCGTCACCACGCTGCCCAACGGCGACCTGCTGGTGGTGGGCGGCGCCAAGGAGGACCGCTCCAAGAACCTGATTCCGCAGATCTGGCAGCCGGCGAAGAACAGCTGGCGCACGCTGAGCGACGCGAGACTGGAGCTCATGTACTACCCGTGGATGTTCGTCACGCCGGCGGGCAAGTACCTGATGGCCGGCTACTGGAAGCCCACCCGCTACCTGGACATCTCCGGCGCGGGCGCGTGGTCCGTGGGCCCGAGGACCAACTACGCCAGCAGCCGCAACGCGGGCAGCGCCGCCATGTACGACGAGGGCAAGGTCATCATCACCGGCGGCGACAATCCCCCCACCAACAACGTGGAGGTCATCGACCTCAACGCGGCGACCCCCACCTGGCGCACCGTGGCGCCCATGCGCTACGTGCGGCGCCAGCACAACAGCACGATGCTGCCGGACGGCACGGTGCTCGTCACCGGAGGCCACAGCGGCCCCGGCACCGACAACCCGAAGTATCCCCGCTACGAGACGGAGCTGTGGGACCCGGTGACGGAGAAGTGGACGGAGCTGGAGCGAGCCTCCGCCTACCGCGGCTATCACTCCACCACGCTGCTGCTGCCGGACGCGCGGGTGCTGTCCGCGGGCAGCCGGGGCGTGAAGACGATGCAGGTCTTCTCCCCGCCCTACCTCTTCAAGGGCGCGCGGCCCACCATCACCGCGGCCCCCACCGCCATCGCCTACGGCGAGAACTTCCGCGTCTCCACGCCGGACGCGGTGGCCATCTCCAAGGTGTCATGGATCCGCCTGGGCTCCGTCACGCACGCGTTCGACGAGAACCAGCGCTTCATGCGGTTGCGCTTCACCGCGTCCTCCGGAGGGCTGACGATCACCGCCCCCGCCAACCCGAACCTGGCGCCGCCGGGCCACTACATGTTGTTCCTGCTCAACGCGCGGGGCGTGCCGTCCGTGGCGAAGATCATCCGCATCGGCGGCTCCGCCACGACGCCGCCGCCCACGGACCCTCCTCCCCAGACGGGCTTCACCGCCGTCGCGTTCGGCTCCGAGTGGCGCTACGACGACCGCAACGTCGACCCCGGCCCCTCGTGGATGGCCCCCACGTTCAACGACGCTGGCTGGAAGAAGGGCCCTGCGCAGCTGGGGTTCGGAGAGAACGACGAGCGGACGAAGCTCCAGGCGACCACGCCCAAGCAGCCCTCCGTCTACTTCCGGCGCAAGTTCGAGCTCCACGGCATGGTGGAGACCGCGCGGCTCGAGGTGATCCACGACGACGGCGTCGCGGTGTTCCTCAACGGCACCCAGGTGTTCTCCCGGCTGGTGCCCGACCTCGCCCATGCCGCGTATGCGCTGGGGGCGAGCGCCGACAACAACGTGAGCACCACGAGCATCCCCGGCGCGCGCTTCAAGGAGGGTGAGAACACGCTGGCCGTCGTGGTGAAGCAGGCGAACGCGACCTCGACCGACCTCTCCTTCGACCTGGAGCTCAAGGTGACGACGGACGGCATGCAGCACGACGCCCTCTTCTTCGAGGCGCCCATGGGGGGCGAGGTCATGCGCCCGGGCAGCGTGCAGCAACTCCAGTGGATGACGCACGGCTCCGGGGTGGACGCGGTGGAGGTGCAGTTCTCCTCCGACGACGGCGCCAGCTGGCGGACGGTCGAGGCCACCGTCTCGAACACCGGCTTCTACGAGTGGACCGTCCCGAACACGCTCACCACCCAGGGGCGGCTGCGCATCCGGGACGCCTCGCGCCCGGACATCTCCGACGTCACCGACGCCGCCTTCACCATCTCCACCAGCCCGCGCTTCCAGGCCATCGCCTTCGGGGAATACTGGCGGTTCGACGACCGGGGCGTGGACCCGGGGCCGCGCTGGAACCAGCTCGACTTCGAGGACAAGGAGTGGCGTTCGGGGCCCGGCAAGCTCGGCTACGGCGACGGCGACGAGCACACGGTGCTCTCCAAGAACACCCCCAGCCAGCCCAGCGTCTACTTCCGCAAGAAGCTCACGCTGCTCGAGCCCATCCGCTCCGCCAACCTCCGCGTGCTCCACGACGACGGCGTGGCCATCTGGGTCAATGGCAGGCTCGTCTACTCGCGCTTCATGGACAACGGGCTCGCCCATGACGCCTACGCGAGCAACGCGGTGAAGGACCCGCTCACCAGTTCGGCCACGCTCGACGGCTCGCCCTTCGTGGTGGGTGAGAACGTCATCGCGGTGATGGTGAAGCAGGGCAACGCCGCCTCCAGCGACGTGTCCTTCGACCTCGAGCTGAACCTGGAGACGAAGTAGCCCGCGCCCCACCCCGCACGACATCAACCATCCTTTGGGGCAGGGAGGTTGATGTCGTCCTGCCCCGTTACAACCATGGCTCGTGCAGTTGAGGGTTCAACGAGGGGGGATGGGATATGGGAAAGCATTGGGCGGGCAGGAGACTCTTGCGTCTTGCGTGCGTGGCACTCGCCTGGGGCGGCCTCGTCGCCTGCGGTACGGAGGCGGGTGACACGCTCGAGACGGAGCCGACGGCGAGCGAGTTGCTGGCGACGCGGACGGACAAGCTGGCGCCAGCCTTCACCGAGGCGCTCTACTTCGATCACTGCCCGGCGCCGGAGGCGGCGCGGGGCGCCACGATCTACGTGTCGAAGACGGGCCCGAGGGTCCCCACGAAGCCCCTGGGCTCGAAGGAGAACCCCTACTCCACCATCTCCCTGGCGGTGAAGGCCGCCATGCCGGGCAACATCATCCTGGTGCGCGCGGGCGACTACCCCGAACACGTCGGCATCACCGCCGCCAGGGGCGCCCGCCCCGGAACTCCCACCGCCCCCATCGTCCTGCGCGGGGAGATGGGCGGGCGGCCCCGCATCCTCCCCGCGGCCACCAATACCGGCACCCTGGTGATGGTGAGCCAGCCGAACTGGATCATCCAGAATTTCGAGGTGGACGTACAGGGTCGCCCCTCCTTCGGCGTGCTCTTCGACACGGGCACCCTCTGCTCCCAACTCCATGACTCGGTCATCCATGGCGGCCGCGCCGGCGGCGGCGTCATCGCCAACAACGCGGAGTTCGTCCTCATCGACAACAACGAGATCTACGACTTCTTCAAGACGGGTACGGACTCGCACGGCGTCGCGGTGGAGGGCATGTCCCGCGACATCTTCGTCACGGAGAACAAGATCCACGACGTCTCCGGGGACTGTGTGCAGTGCGAGCCCATCGGGGGTCGGCCCTCGACGCTGCTCATCGAGCGCAACCGGCTGTACGCGTCGGGAGAGAACGGCGTCGACATCAAGGCGTGTGACGACATCCTCGTCCACCAGAACGTCATCATGAACTTCCCCAATGTCGCGGCCTACCCCTGGCAGGCGAACACCTCCGCGGGCGAGGCGGTGCTCGTCCACGAGAACGCGACGAACGTGCAGATCCTCGACAACGAAATCGCCAACGCGGGGCGCGGCGTCTCCATCGGTGGGAACAACGACTTCGACAACCCCGTCAACGTGCAGATCGAGGGGAACCTCATCCACGACATCTTCGACTACGCGAAAAGGAACAATGGCCAGGGCATCCGCATCGTGAAGGCCCAGGGCGTGCACATCCTCGGCAACACGATCGAGCGGACCTTCGACGCGGGAATGCGTCTGGCCGCGGACGAGCCGAACACCGTCTCGGGGTTGATCGTCTACGACAACGTCCTGCGGGACATGCGGCTGTTCGTGCGGCTGGGGGCCATCAACCGCCGCCCTGGCGTGGGGATGGACCGCAACCGGTACGAAGGGCCCCAGGGCCGCTTCACCATCACCAATCAGCTCTGGGAGGGCGACTACAACGCCTGGCTCCGCGTGCTGTCCTCTTCCTCCCTCGACCAGTTCTCCAGCCGGAGTCTCACCTTGAGCCAGGGAGGCCGCCCGCGCGGCATCCCCACGCCGCTCCCCTGACGGGCGCCCCTCCGTCGCGGGCCGCAGGGGCTGCGGCCCGTCGGCCCACTCCCGCAAACCCTGCGTCCTGGCCGCCCACGTCCGCGGGGGTTCCCAGGGGTTGGCTGCTGGCAGGGGTGATGCAATCCCTCGGGGCGTACCCCAGCCCCCGGCAGGGGGCATGACGCGAGGCGGACGATGAAGCGTGCACTGCAGATCACGTATCGACGCATGGCGACGAGCGAGGCCCTGAACGAGCACATCCGGGACCACGCGGAGAAGCTCGAGCAGTTCTTCGACGGCATCGTGGGTTGCCACGTGGTGGTGGACGAGCCCCACCGGCATCAGCAGCACGGCAAGCAGTTCCGGGTGCGCGTGGACCTGCACGTGCCGGGCAAGGACATCACGGCGGACGGGGCGCCCGGCGACGTGACGGGCCACGAGGACCCCTACCAGGCGGTGACGGACGCCTTCGAGGCCGCGCGGCGCCAGCTCCAGCACTACGCGGACGGGCTGCACGCCCACCACCGCCACTGATTCGCTGAAGGCCCGGTCGCCAGGGTCGGGCCCCCGTCATGGGAGCCCGGCCCGCCGACCGCCGTGACAACCCGGGATGGAACGTCGAAGATGCCTCGACCATCCGCATCCCGGGGCCACCATGTCGACGCAGTCGAGCCACGAGGCAACGCAGGCGCTCCTCTCGCTGTGTGAAAGCAAGTCGCGTTGGGACAAGGAGCTGAGCGCGGAGGCCGTGGGCCAGTGGGTGGCGCGAGGCGCGGACGTGAACGCCACCAACGCGTACGGGCAGACGCCCCTGCACCTCGCCGTCCGGGGCCCCTCCACGAAGAAGGAACCGCTGCCGAGCGTGGAGGTGGCGAGGGCCCTCATCCTGGCGGGCGCCGACGTGAACGCCCGCGACGCCAACCAGCAGACCCCGCTGCTGCGCGTCCCCGGTTCGGAGGCCAGCGCTCCGGCCGAGGCCCGCATGCTGGAGCTCATCCGCCTGCTGCGCGACGCGGGAGCGACGGCGCCCTCCGACGTGAAGGACGGACTGGGCGGCGCCTTCACCGGCCGCTCCGCGGGCGCCGCCGTCCTCCGCGAGATTCTCGACGCGGGCGCGGTCCTGGACGCCCGGGACGACAAGGGACGCACACCCCTGCACGCCGCCGCGGACGCGGGGCAGGACGCCATCGTCCGGGTCCTGTTGGAGCGGGGCGCGGAGGTGAACGCGCTCGACGGCCTGGGGCGGACACCGCTCGGCCTGGCGTTGCGCGAGAAGGAGAAGCCCTGGGTGGCGCACAACCAGCGGACACCGGGCTTCGAGGCGAGCATTCTCGCCCTGGCGGGCGCGGGAGGTCGGCCGCGCGTCCCCTTCGCCTGGAGCGAGGACCCCTTCGCCCCCTTCCCCGTCGACGAGGCGGCCGTTCGCGCCGCGCTCGGGGACGAGACGCTGTCCTTCTCCCACCCCTTCGACTCGGCCCAGGAGTTCGCCACCGGCCTCCACGGCTGCGGGGAGCCCGCGCGTTCGCTGGACAAGCTCCAGCGACTCGCCCGCACGCTGACCGTCCCGCCGCGCAAGGTGCACTTGAAGGGTCCTCGGAGCCTGGTGGCTCCGTTCTTCCATCACGGCGACCTGGAGGTGGACGGCGACCTGGAGGTCCTCACGGCGTTCGCCGTGACGGGCTCCGTCACCGTGCATGGCGTGGTGACCGACGGGTCCAACGCGTCCCTCGTCATCATCACGGGAGACCTGCGGTGCCACGGCCTCTACACCGACCGGGAGTTCACCGTCGGAGGCGACCTCGAGGCGCGCGACGTCGTGCTCGGCTACTACAACGACCACGTCCTCGCCGCCCGGAGCATCAAGGCCCGGGTCGTCATCGAGGATGACCACGCGGTCGACGGCGTCGTCGAGGCCGAACACCACTTCGACATGGACACCTACGCCATGGACGAAAGCGTGGGCGACAGATTGAAGCAGTTGTTCGTCGACGAGGTCCTGAAGAACACGGCCCCGGACGACGAGGAGCCGCCACGGCTCGACAAGCACGCCCTCTTCGACCGCCTGCGAAAAGGCCAGCCCGTCTTCCGGCGTTGAGGCCCGCGCCACCCCGCCCGGCGGAGCAATGCCGGGCGGGGCGAGCGGGGACGCGGCCTCTCAGACCCCGTCGTCGTAGCAGAAGCCGTAGCTGCGATCCCAACCACCGCCCACCAGCGGATAGGCCATGTAGCCGAAGCCGTCGCCCGGAGCACACTCGGAGCGAGCGCGGTGGTACGGGACGCAGGTCGGGGCCTTCGGTCCGGCGGCGCCATCCAGGTCGAAGCAGGTGCCGCGAGCGCCCTCGACGCCGCAGAACTCCCCGGACGACTGGCACTCCTCACCAATCACCGCGGGGTCGAAGTAGAAGCCGAACGGCTCCAGGACGGCCTGCTCGATGCACAGGCCGTAGACGCCGCAGATGGTGCCCGAGGGGCAGCCGGGGTTGGCGGCCATGAAGTCACACGTCTTGAGGCACTGGGCGTCGTTGCTCAGCAGGTCCGTGCAGGCGAAGCCCTGGTGGCAGTCGGTGGTGGTGAGCTCGTACTCGCCATCACCCGGCGTCGCGGTGCACGCCTCGCCCTGGGTCTTCGTGCCCAGCGCGCGCTGGAGGGTCCCGTCGGAGGCCGCGTAGTCGTCGGCGACGCACGCGGTGCCCGGCAGGTTCGACGTCAGCGAGCCCTGGCGCGGATCGCAGCCACCCGGGCGCACGGTGTTCCACGTCGCGAAGCGGATCCACCGGCACTCGCCGCCCGGCACCACCGTGGAGCCGGTGTAGGGACCGGACGTGGGCGTGGACACCTTCGACTCGCGCAGCACGACGTTCGACACCGCGCCGATGGTCTGCTGCGGCGACACCGGGAGCGCGAGCAGCAGCGCGCCCGAGTCGGCCACGAACAGCTTCTGCGTCGACGTGCCGATGTCCTGGTACGCGAAGACGCACTGCTCGCAGGTGAAGGTGTTGGCCCCACCCAGCGCCAGGTCATAAAGGCCGGGCCGCGTGTTCAGGTCCAGGCGGATGCGGACCTCGTCGCGCGTCGCGCCGCCACCGAAATTGACGGCGTCACCTCGGAAGGTCGGCTGACGCTCGTACTGCACCGGCGTCAGCTGGATGCCGTTGTACATCTCTCCCACGGAGATCTCCGTACAGCCCGCGGGGGGATTCAGGAACCGCGCCTCCTGCTCCGCGACGACGATCTGCGCCTGCTCCGGCGTCTGCTGCTCGGGCGCCACCGGCGCCTGCGTCTGCTGCCCGCAGCCCACGACGCCCACGAGGAGCATCGCGCTCCAACCCAAACCGTTCACCGACTTCATCTTCCACTCTCCGTCGCACTCGGCCGCCATGGCGCGGCCGACCAGGTGACTCCTGGTGATGTTGGCTTTGACGCAGTCGAGTGACAGATGCGCTCACGTCGCCTTACCGGCCTACGAACGTGGCGCCCCCGAACGGGGACCGCTCGACCTGCACACCCGCTGAACGGAAATCCTGGAGAAATGTCGCAAACAGGCCCACGCGAAAATTCGCGTGTCAGAGGCAGATGCAACCCTGGGGCAGGAGGCAAGTCGGGCCCGCCTGGAGGCGCGGGCGCGACGGGGCAGTGGAGCGTCGGAGCGGGGCGACGTCGAGCACGGCCGGTACACGTCGAACGCCTGGGTCGCGGAGGTCTCGAGCAGGATTCGTGGAGGCCCCGCGCTCGGGTCGAACCGGTCGAGGTCGATGCGGAAGCAGGCCTCGTCGTGCGTCCACGAGGAGCTCTCCGACCAGCCATCCGGAGGGCCGCGAAGGGCCGCGCATCGCCGCCCACGTCCTCCGTCGAGGGCCGGGCTCGCGGCGCCAGCCCCACACGCCCCAGCCCACTAGATGACGACTCGCACCTCAAGTCTCGGTGTGGGGTTGACGCACCCGTAGCGGCATAGAAGTCTTTCCCGCCATGTCCCTCTCCCGCCAGGTCCTGACGCGAATTCGCCGCGGTCTCCACGCGGCACTTGCCGACCTCCCGACCACCCCCAATGACGTGCAACCCGCCCCGAGCAAGCCCGCGTCCAACGAGGTCATCCAGACCTCCGGCGCGAAGCACCTCTGGACCGATGGCCTGCACGATGAAATCGCGTTCTGGGACAAATGGTTCCGGACCCGGGGAGACGCCTGGCCCGAGGACTATCTGAGCCGCCTGGACCCGAACCTGCCGCTCGCGGACTCCGTCGTGCAGCACCTGCCGCGTGGAGCATCCGACGTCCCGCTGGAGATCCTCGACGTGGGCGCCGGTCCGCTGACCATTCTGGGCAAGCAGGTGCCGGGCCGGACGATCCGCATCACGCCCGTGGATCCCCTCGCGGACGTCTATCGCCGCATCATGGACAAGCACGGCGTGACGCCTCCGGTCGCCACGTCGTGGTGCCATGGGGAGCTGCTGACCGAGCGCTTCCGCCCCAACACCTTCGACCTGGTCTGGGCGCAGAACTCGCTCGACCACAGCTACGACCCGCTGCGCATCATCGAGCAGGCCCTGACCGTGACCCGCCCCGGCTGCCGGGTGGTGCTCACGCACATCCGCAACGAGGCCCTGAACGAGAACTACCAGGGCCTCCACCAGTGGAACTTCGACGGCGAGGGGAGCGACTTCGTCATCTGGAATCCGAGGACGCGCGTCAACGTGACGAAGCAGCTCGGCCATCTGGCGGAGATCCGGACCCAGCTCTCGCCCGCCTCCGTCGTCGTCAGCCTGTTGAAGACGACGGAATCCTGAGCGCGCCGTTCGTCAGGGCGAACAGCTCTGCCCCGAGGGCGACGTGGGGTCGATGGCGAGCGCGTGCGCGACCGCCGGGGTCGCGGGGCCCGGGTCGAAGCCGACGGGCAAGGGCGCGGCGTCACAGGTGCCATTGAAGGCATCCACCTGGCCGATGAGCGAGGCGATCAGCGTGCAGTTCGTGCCCCCCAACGCGGCCACCGCGTCACTGACGAGCGAGGGCGGCGTGGGGACGGCACCGAACAGGCGCTCGTTGCAGGTCGCCACCAGCGTCTGGCGCGCGAGCAGGAAGCGGAGGCGGTCCAGCTCGCTGCGCTCCGTGTTGTTCGGGTACATCGAGGGGTCGCCCCAGAGCAGCCCCTCCGCGGCCGTCAGCGTGCTGATGGTCCCGATGGCCCCCAGCGGGATGGGGCCGAGCGCCAGGCATTGCTCGAGCGCCGGGATGTGATTCTTGTAGAAGCCCGTCGTCCGCGTCGCGTTCGCGCAAGGCTGCGGGGGCCAACGGTGACCGCGTGGGGAAACGCGAGGGCGCGTCTGGGCAGGACGGCGCCCTCGCCCTGACTCCTCCGACGCCTGGGAACGCGGAGGAGGTCCTCAAGGTGGGATGACGACGGAGTCAGGCGGGGACCGTCGCTTCCCTCGGTAGCGCGGTTCGTTCGACTACCGCGAGGTGCCCTGGCACCAACCCGCGCTGCTGCACGTGCGCCGGCCATCACACTGGCAATGGGAGTTGCAGCGGTTGGAGCCCTGGGGATTCCACGCCTCGTTCCAGTAGTACCAGGGGCTCGTGCAACCCACCGCCGGCCGCGCGACGCCCTGGCACCACCCCGCGCTGCTGCAGGTGCGCATGCCATCGCACTCACAGGAGTTGTAGCACCGGTTCGGCCCCCGGGGATTGCGGGCCTCGTCCCGATAGTAGTTGTAGAACTGGCAGCTCTGGAGCTCCTGCTCCGACGCCGTGAGGACCTCCTCCTCGGGCAGATACGCCTCCAGGCCCTCCCCTTCCGCCCCCGGCGCTCCACCACACCCCACGCCCAGGAGCAGGAACATCGACGTCAACGACACGACAACACCTTGCACGACGGAACGACGAACAGCCACGGCGACCCCCAATGAAAGACAGACGCTCGTCTGGTCCAGCCAGACGGCGGCCTCGTATTCCATGGGCCAGGTCCCGGCAATCGCCCCCGCGCCCGGACGACAGGGGCGATGGATTGTGGATGGCGCCGACGTCGTTCAGAGCACCTTCACGGCCTTCACCATGTCCGGTGACAGCTCCTCGTGCGGCAGGATGTCGAACCCCAGGCTCTTGCTGACACCTTGCATGGCGCGGTTTCCCGCCAGGATGTCCGCGACGATGCGTCGCATGCCCCAGTCGCGCCCCACCTCCACCAGCCGGCGCAACATCTCCGTCCCCAGCCCCTGGTGCTGCACCTCGTCGCTGATGAGGATGGCGAACTCCGCGTCCGCGGCGCCCCGGAGTCGGGTCAGCCGCCCCACCCCGATGATTTCGCCGCCACGGCGCTCGGCCACCAACGCCAGTTCGCGCGAGTAGTCGTTGAAGCAGATGCGAGACAGCCGTTCGTGCGCCACGCGCGTACTCAGCTGTATCAGCCCCGCATAGCGCAGGAACACCGTCTGCTCGGACAGCGTCCGGTGGAAGCGCTCCATCCTCGGTTCGTCCTCGGGACGGATGGGCCGCAGCATCAGCTTCTCCCCACTGCGCATCTGGAAAGGAGCCACGTACTGCTGGGGATAGGGGGCGATGGCCAGCCTCGGCAGCTCCTCCTCCGTCACTGTCCGGGGGTGCAGCACCACGCGCGCGTCCAACGCCAGCAGCCGCTCCGGCGACGCCAGCAGGGGATTGATGTCGATCTCCTTCACGAACCGCTGCTCGACCACCAGCATGCTGAAGCGCACCATCAGCCGCTCCAGCTCCTTCAGGTCGACCGGCCTCGCGCCCCGCACACCCTGCAGGGCGGTGTAGATGCGCGTCTGCTCCATCATCCGGCGCGCCAGGGTCGTGTTCAGCGGAGGCAGGCCCAGCGCCCGGTCCTTGAACACCTCCACCAGGGTCCCCCCCGTGCCGAACAACAACACCGGTCCGAACTGCGGGTCCGGGCTGCTCCCGATGATGAGCTCCTGCCCGCCCAGGCGCACCATGGGCTGCACGGTGGCGCCGTCGAACGCGTCCGCCTTCCCGGCCGCCACGAGGGACTCCCGGATGCCTCGGAACGCCGCCCTCACGGCATCGACGTCCGGCAGGTTCAGTCGCACGCCGCCCACGTCCGTCTTGTGCGTCACCGTCGACGAGTGGAGCTTGAGCACCACCGGGAAGCCGAGCGCCGCGGCCTCGGTCACCGCGGCGTCCTCCGTGGTGGCCAGTCGCGTCTCCACCGTGGGAATCCCGTAGGCCGCCAGCAGCTGCTTGGACTCGTACTCCGTCAGCAGCGTGCGCCCGGCGGACCGCGCCTCGTGCACCAGCCGGTGCGCCAGGTCCCTCCCACCTGCGGGCTCCTCCGTCAGCGTGGGCGTTTCATAGAGCCCCGCGAGGTTGTACGCGTAGCGCCACATGTAATTGAAGATGCGCGCGGCCGTGTCCGGATAGTTGAACGTGGGGATTCCCGCGTCGTTGAGGATGCGCTCCCCGGCGGCGACCTCCGAGCCGCCCATCCAGCTGGCCAGCACCGGCTTGCCCAGGAGCTTCGCGTAGGGCTTGAGCCGGTCCGCGGTCTGCGTGGGCTCCGTCATGTCCTGGGGCGTGAGGATGACGAGCAGGCCATCGCTGTTCGGATCCCTCCCCGCGACCTCCAGCGCCTTCGCGTACCGCTCCGGGTCCGCGTCGCCCAGGACGTCCACCGGATTGCCATGGCTCCATTGCGGCGGGAGGAAGGCATCCAACGCCTTGCGCGTCTCGTCCCCCAACGCCGCCAGCTCGCCCATGCCGGAGACGAGCGCGTCCGTGGCGAGCACCCCCGGTCCCCCCGCGTTGGTGAGCACCGTGAGTCGCCGCCCCGCGGGGCGCGGCTGTCGTGCCAGCGTCTCCGCCATGTAGAAGAGGTCGGAGATGGAGTCCACGCGCAGCACGCCCGAGCGGCGGAAGGCGGCGGTCAACACCTCGTCGCTTCCGGTGAGCGTGCCGGTGTGTGACGCGGCGGCCTTCGCCGCCTGCGCGGTGCGTCCGGCCTTGATGACGATGATGGGCTTGGTGAGAGCCACCTCGCGCGCGGCCGACAGGAACGCGCGCGCGTCGCCGATGGACTCCATGTACAGCAGGATGGAGCGCGTCAGCGGGTCGTCCGCCAGGTAGTCGATGAGGTCGCCCCAGCCCACGTCGAGCATCGAGCCCACGGAGACGAAGGCGCTGAAGCCCACCGATTCGCGCAGGCTCCAGTCGAGGATGGCCGTGAGCAACGCGCCGCTCTGGCTGATGAAGGCCACGTTGCCGGGCCGCGCCATCGCCCCGGCGAAGGTGGCGTTGAAGCCCGTGGGGGGCCGCATGACGCCCAGGCAGTTGGGACCGATGATGCGGATCCTCGCCTGCTGGGCGATCTGGAGGATCTCGGCCTCCAGCCGCGCGCCCTCCGGCCCCGTCTCCTTGAAGCCCGCGGAGATGATGATGGCGCCCTGGACGCCCACCTCGGCGCATTCACGGATGACGTCCGGGACGGCTGGAGCGGGCGTGACGACCACCGCCAGGTCCACCGGCTCCGGCAGCGCGCGCAGGGACGGCCAGGCGCGGATGCCCAGCACGTTCTGCCGCTTCGGGTTGATGGGGTAGACGGTCCCGCCGAAGGGGTTGCTGATGAGGTTCCACAGCACGGTGCGGCCCACGCTGCCAGGGCGCTCGCTCGCGCCGACCACCGCGACCGCGCGGGGCTTGAAGAGGATATCCAGTGGCTGCCGCAGCCGCTGCTGCTGGTGCAGCACGTCGTAGGAGGGGTCCGTCTTCCGGGAGCCAGGGCCAGGCGAGCGAGAGTCCATGCGAGTGGCGTGTTTGGAACGGCCGCCGTCCCAGCGCAAGGCTCACGCTTCCCGACAGTACGCCAGCCATCACCCGGCGGAGTCAGTCGAGGCCGGCCTTCCCGAGGGACCAGTAGGCCTTCACCTTCTGGCCCGCGACGGGCGCGCGCTCCGAGCGAAGCCGCTCACGCAACGCCTGGATGGCCTGCGCCCGGCCCGTCATGACCAGGTGCGCGTGGGACTGCCGCCCCAGCGCCTCACGCAGCCTCGCCTCCACCTCCGGCAGGTGCGCGTCGCCATCCCGCCGCTCCACCAGGACGGCATCCGCGAGGCCCAGCTCCGCCAGCACCCCGGTGGACTCGGCGCGGGAGGAGACCTCGAAGACATATTCCGCGGACCGCGCTCCCGGGCGGAGGTTTCGCAGCGTGTGGGCGACGGCGAAGGACGTCTCGTCACCGAAGAGGACCACGGGGCCGACGAGGGACTCGAGCGACAGGGAGCCTCGGGGACCGAAGAATTGGCAACGGTCTCCGACCTTGACGTTCCGGCCCCAGCGCGCGCCCGGGCTGTCGCCGTGCATGTAGACGAGGAACCGGGTCGAGCCGAGCGTCGCGTCCCAGCTCAGCGGGGTATATGTCCGCATCAACCCCACGTCCGGGAGGTACACCTGCACCTTGTCGCCCGCGCACCACTCGATGTCGCGCAGGGCCTCGCCCGCCATCTCCACGAGACGGAAGTGCTCGGAGACCTCCCGCACCTGCGCCACCCGCGCCTCCCGGAAGAGGAAGCGCCCCAGCACGCCATTGATGAAGGCCAGCCCCGAAGCCATCCCGTGTGCTCCCACGTCGTGCGGTGGCCCATGCCACCGGGTTCATGAGACACATCTTCTCCCAGCACGCGCGTTCCCGGGATGAACAGACATGGCGCGACGGTGAAGAAATGTGAAGACGGCGGGCCCGCCGCCGAGAGCCGCGACCACGACCCTCGAGGACCGCGGCGACAGGCTCCATGCCGATGGTGGGGTGCCCTCCTCCGAAGGGCCCGCCACGTGCCGGGAAACGAAGCCGCGCTCACAGCCCGGTTCGCGAACGGCTTTTCGGAAGCCACCTCTCGCGCCGACATGCGCCTGTTCGGCATGACGGGACCTCGGTGCTCGGGAGGCGACCCGAGCACGCGCCCGACCACGTCACAGGATGCTCGTTCCTCGGGGCTCGAAGAACGGGCGAGCGCGGCCGCGCCTACGCCGCCGACGCGCGAGCCTGCTCCACCGCCGGCGCCAGCACCTCGCGCGCCCACTTCGCCAGGGTCGTGGGCGTGGTGGTCTCCGCGCTCCGTGCCTCCGCGGGCCGCATGAGCCCGTCGTTGATGGCGCCGTACATCTCGGTGATCAGGTCCACCACGAACCCGGGCACGCCGTAGCCGAGCAGCGCCTTGCGCGTGTCCTCCAGCGCCACCTGCACGTAGCGCACGGGACGGCCGAGCGCCTCCGAGAGAATGGTCGCCACCTGCGTGTAGCTCAGGTCCTCCGGCCCGTGGATGCCCACGTACCGGTGTCCCTTCCACGCGCCGTCGAGCAACACGTCGGCCGCCTTGCGCGCGATGTCCGCGACCGCCACGAACGGCGACTTCCGGTCCGCGGGCAGGGGCATGAACAGCGCCCCCGCGCCCGCCAGCGACGCCACCTCCCGCAACAGGTTCTCCATGAAGTAGCCCGGCCGGAGGATGGTGACGTCCGCCACCGCGGCCTTGAACGCCTCCTCCACCGCCAGCAGCGCCCCCACCGGGCCCGTCCCCCGCCCCGACTGCGCGCCGATGCTCGACAGCACCACCCCCCGACGCACGCCATGCGCCTTCGCCTTGCTGGCCGCCAGCCGCGCCGTGCCCTCCGCCCACTCGAGGAATCCCGGCCCCGCCGCGGGCGGCGTCAGCCAGAACACGGACGTCGCGCCCGCGAAGGCCACGTCCAGCACGGCCCCGTCGTCCGTGGACCCCTCCACCACCTTCGCGCCCGCCTTCACCAGGTCCGCGACCTTGTCCGCGCTCCGGCTGATGACGGTGACCCGCTCCCCCGCCGCCAACAGGTGACGCACCAGGGGACGTCCGATGTTTCCGTTCGGCGTGTTGATGACGATGCTCATGACTGCCTCCGTCGACTGCGAGATGGCGTCATGGTGTCCCCCGTCTCGACATGAGGCCACTGCATGTTATTCATAGACACATGAGCAGGTCACATACCGCCCGCAAGAAGGCCCGGCCCTCCCACCCCGCCCCCGCGCCGCGGCCCGCGCCCCAGCCGACGAACACCGGCGTGGACCTGGCCGGCATCAACCTCAACCTCGCCGTGGCCCTGGACGCCCTCCTGACGGAGATGAACGTCACCAAGGCCGCGGCCAAGCTGGGCATCACCCAGTCCGCCATGAGCCACACCCTGGCCCAGCTCCGTGAGCTGCTCGGAGACGCCCTGCTCATCCGGGGGCGCGGCGGAATGGTCCGGACGCCCCGCGCGGACCAGCTCGCGGCGCCCCTGCACCGGGGCCTGTTGGAGGTGCAGCGCGCCCTGCGCAACGAATCCACCTTCGAGCCCCGCGCGTCGGCCCGGCGCTTCACGATTGCCTCGGGCGACTACTTCGCCGCCGCGCTCCTCCCTCGCCTGCTGGAGCTGCTGGACCAGGAGGCCCCCCACGTCGACCTCACGGTCCGCCCCCTCGTCGTCTCCCAGGCCCCGGCCCAACTGGAGAGCGGCGAGGTGGACCTCATCATCGGCGCCTTCCCCGAACCCGCCCCGGCGCTGCGCCAGGCCCGGCTCTTCTCGGAGGACTTCGTCTGCGTCGTCCGGCGCGACCACCCCGTGGTGAGGAACTCGCTCGACCTGGACACATACCTGGGCCTCCCCCACGTCCTCATCAGCCCCAAGGGCGAGGGGGCGGGCGCCGTCGACGTCGCGCTCGAACGCGTGGGGCGCACCCGGCGCATCGGCCTGCGGCTCCCCTACTTCCTCACGGCCGTACTCTCCGTGGTCCGCAGCAACCACGTCCTCACCGCGCCCCGGAAGCTCGCCGAGCTGTTCGTCGACCTGGGCCCGCTCCGGCTGCTCCCACCTCCCGTGGCCCTGCGCCCCTTCGACGTCTTCCAGGTCTGGCACGAGCGCTTCGACGACGACCCCGCCCACCGCTGGCTCCGGAGCATGCTGTCCCGCGCTGGCGCGGCGCATCATCCCCTCCGCTAACCCCGCGACATTCCGAGCCGCGCCAACGCCAAACAGGCCCACTGACGCCCGCCGACAGGGACACTGAACACGGATTCACCTGTGGGCGAGCATCCGACGGGCCGACCGGTGTAGGGTGCGACCCTATGACTTCTTCCGAGAAGCTGTTTTTCACGCAAACCGTGGATGCGCTCTTCGTGCGCGCCCTCGAGAACCGCCTCACGCCGGCGTGCCGCGAGCACCTGCGCCGTGCGGGGCTGGACCTCGACCAGAAGCTGGGACGGACGTACACGCTGGAGCAGTGGAAGGAGTTCCTGCGCATCGCGGCTGGTCACGTCTATGGCGGCGTTCCCGCCGAGGCGGCCTACTACTCGCTCGGCGAGCGCTTCATGGATGCCTACTTCGGCACCTTCTTCGGGCGCGCCCTGCTGGGCGTGGTCCGCCTGGCGGGCCCCCGGCGCATGCTGTTGCGCTCGGGGCTCGGCTTTCGCGCCGGCAACAACTTCAGTGTGGTCGAAATCGTTGAACGGAGCCCCACCTATGTGGAGCTGCGGATGAACGATGTCCTGGCGGACCTACCGACGTTCGCGGCGGGTCTGCTGGCGCGCGCGGTGGAGCTGTGTGGTGGCTGGCGGGTGGTGGTGCTGCCCGAGGAGTTCGACGGGACGGCGGCCACGTTCCACATCCGGTGGCAGGAGGTCACCGCCGAGTCGGTGCTCCCCCCGCCGGACAACGGCGCGGCGGGCGCGTCCCGACCTCGCGCCTGACGCACGGGCGCTCGTGGCAATCCGCCACGGCGGCGCGCGGAACGCCATGCCCGCGCGCCGGGCGGCCAGGCTCCGCGGCGCCTCGTGCCAGCGCCGCCTCCGAGGGAGATGGCGCCACGAAGGACGTCGGCGCCCCCTGGCATCGCCGGTGCAGTCCCTGGGTCCAGCGGCGGAGGACACATGGACAACGGCAGTGGGGTGATGGTGAAGCTCGAGCGTGGCGCGCTCGTGGGTTGGGGGCTGGTGATTCTGGTGGCGGTGGTGCTGGCGGGAGCGGGCGCCTGGCACGGACTGCTCCATGGGAAGCCCGAGGCCCCGGTGGCACAGGTCCCCGTGGCGCCCCCCGCGGTGGCGGCCCGGACCGCGGATGCCCCCCTCCCCCCCATCGCCGAGCTCGACGCGCTGCTCCGGGCGCGGCTGGCGAGCGCCTCCCCGCTGACCGAGTTCTCCTCCTGGCTGCGCGAGGCGGACCTGCTGCGCCGGTTCGTGGGGGTCGTCTCCAACGTGGCCGAGGGCGACAGCCCGCGCGCGCTGGTGGGGTTCCTCGCGCCCTCCGCTGAGTTCCCGGTCAGCGTCCAGGCGGGGCGCACGCTGGTCGCGCCCCGGGGCTACACGCGGTACGACACCGTGGGCCGGGTGGTGGGCAGCCTCGACTCGACGCTGCTGGTGGACACGTACCGCGAGGTGCGCGCGTTCGCCCAGCGGCTGTACCAGGAGAGCGCGCCGCCGGGCAGCTCGTTCGAGGCGACGCTGCTGCGCGCCTTCGAGCAGGTGCTGGCGGTGCCCGTGCTGGAGCAGGACGTGGAGGTGGTGGCCCGGGGGGCGCTGTACGTGTACGCGGATCCCCGGCTGGAGGCGCTCACACCCGCGCAGAAGCACCTGCTGCGGATGGGGCCGGCGAACCTGCGCCTCATCCAGGGCAAGGTCCGCGAGGTCCAGCTGAAGCTCACCCAGCAGGCCTCACGGCCCTGAGGCGGAGTGGGATTCGAGCGAGCTCCGGACGAGGTGACGAGGGCCCCCGTGTCCGCCGGGTGGACGGGCGGACCCGGGCTCCCACCTCGAGCCGGGATGTTGGTATCTGCCCTCATGCGCTCCTCCGTCCTGCCCGTGTTGTTGCTGTGTACGGCGCTCGCTGGCGTCATCGGCGGGGCCTTCCACTTCATCCGGCGGGACAGACAGGCGCTGGTGGACCAGTTCGCCCGGGAGCGCAACGCGCAGCTCCAGGAGGCCACCCGGGGTGTGTCCGAATCCCTGGAGGACGTGGGCGAGGACCTGAGCTTCACCGGGGAGCTCCTGTCCCAACCGGGGACCGTGGAGGAGCACCGCCGCGAGCTGCGCGCGCTGCTGGAGGCGGTGGGCCAGTACAAGGCCATCATCGTCTTCGGGCGGGATGGGAAGGAGCGGCTGCGGCTGCTGGACAAGCGCACCGGGGCGGCGCTCGCGCGCAACTACCCCACGGAGGCCATCCGCGCCACCGCGAGCGAGGCGCTGCGCGACCCCTCCGGCCACATCCACGCGTCGCCGCCGGTGGAGGGCGACGCCACCGGCTGGCTGCGCGCCTTCGGCACGGCGCTGCCCGAGGACGCGCCCGAGGGAGGGGGCGCCGTCGTCGTGCTGGTGGACTCCGCGCCCCTCTTCGCGCCCCTGAGGCTGTTGACCACCGAGAGCGACACGCAGCTGCTCCTGCTGGGCGCGCACGGGGTGCCCACCGCGCTGAGCGCGCCGACGCTGGCCGACTGGTACGCGCGGCTGGGCGAGGACGCGCAGCACGTGCCCGGGCTCGCCGAGCTGGCCCGGCGCATGCGCGCGGGCGAGGAAGGCACGCTCGTCATCGACCGGGCGGAGGCCGTGCGCCTGGGCCTGGGCGACGCGGAGGTGGTGGCCAGCTTCACGCCGGTGCGCTTCAAGAATGGCGCGGCCTGGCCGGTGGCCACGCTGTCCTCGACGCGGGTGCTGCGCTCGCACGAGCAGAGCCTCGTGCTGCGGCTGTCCTTGGCCGCGCTGCTCGTCTCCGGGTTCCTCATCGCCTTCGGGGTGTACGTGGTGCTGGCGCGCACGCGCGCCGTGGCGCTCCAGGAGAGCCTGCGCCACGCCAGCCGGCTGGCCCACCTGCACGACAAGACGCAGAAGATCCTCGACCACATCCCCACCGGGGTGTTGGCCCTGTCCACCTCCGGCCGCATCACCGCCGCCAACCGCGCGCTCGCCTCGCGCATGCCGCCGGACGTGGTGGGCGCGTCGCTCGCCGCCGCCTTCCCCCAGGCCCACGCCCCCGTCATCCAGCGCCTGGAGGAGCTGGTGGGCGCCGCCGTGAGCGATGGCCGCGTGCGCAGCCTGCACGGCGAGCCGCTCCGGCTCTTCGAGGAGGAGGGCCAGTACAACGTCCACGCGGTGCCGCTGGAGCCGCACCAGCCGGACGTCCGCACGCTCCTGGTGCTGGAGGACCTGAGCAGCCTGCGCGCGCTGGAGGGACAGCTGCTGCGCGCGGAGAAGCTGGCCACGGTGGGCGTGCTGGCGGCGGGCATCGCGCACGAAATCGGGACGCCGCTGGGCGTCATCCGGGGGCGCGCCGAGTACGTCCAGGACAAGCTGGGGATGGAGCACCCCCAGGCCCCGGGCCTGGGGACCATCGTCGAGCAGATCGACCGCGTCAGCCGCACCATCCGCCAGCTGCTCGACTTCTCGCGCCTTCAGCCGGCCGAGTCCCGGGCGGTGGCGCTGGCGCCCGTCGTGAAGGCGGTGCAGGAGCTGCTGCGCGTGGAGGCGGAGCGGCGGCGGGTGTCGCTGGAGCTGGAGCTGCCGCCCCAGCTCCCCGCCCTGGCGGCGGACGCGGACCAGCTCCAGCAGGTGCTGGTCAACCTGGTGCTCAACGCGTGTGACGCGTGCGAGCCCGGCGGGCGGGTGCGGTTGAGCGCCACGAGCGTGGAGGCGGACGCGCCGGGCGCGTGGGGGCAGGTGTGCATCACCATCGAGGACGATGGCTGCGGCATCGCGCCTCGACATTTGAATCAGGTCTTCGATCCATTCTTCACCACCAAGAAGCGCGGGCTGGGTACCGGTCTGGGCCTGTCCATGGTGGCGCAGATCGTGCGGAACCACGGCGGGCGCATCGAGCTGGACAGCGCGCCCTCCCAGGGGACCCGCGCCACGCTGCGCTGGCCTGCGGCGGCGCCCGCGCGAGAGGAGCAACATGTCGGTTAGAGCCCGGGTCCTCGTCGTCGACGACCACGTCGAGATGGGGCAGATGCTGCGCGAGCCGCTGGCGGACGCCGGCTACGCGGTGGACGTGGCGTCGGGAGGCGCGGAGGCCATCGGCCAGCTGCGCGCGGCGGTGTACGACGCCGTCATCTGCGACCTGCGCATGAAGGACGTGGACGGCTTCGACGTGCTGGAGGCGGCGCGCAAGCTCGACCCGGACCTGCCGGTGCTGATGATGACGGCGTTCGGCGGCGTGGAGAACGCGGTGGAGGCGATGAAGCGCGGCGCGTGGCACTACTTCGCCAAGCCCTTCCGCCTGGACGAGGTGCGGCTGTACGTGGGCCGCGCGCTGGAGGAGCGCAGGCTGCGCGCCGAGCACCGCACCCTCAAGCAGCAGGCGGCGGACCGGGGCAGCCTGGGCGCCATGGTGGGCCGCAGCGCGTCCATGCGGGCCCTCTACGAGCTGGTGGAGCGCGTGGCCTGGGCCTCGTCGCCCGTGCTGGTGCGGGGCGAGAGCGGCAGCGGCAAGGAGCTCATCGCCCGCGCCCTGCACTTCGAGGGGACGCGGCGCGAGGGGCCGTTCGTCGCCGTCAACTGCACCGCCCTGCCCCACGCCCTCCTGGAGAGCGAGCTGTTCGGCCACGTGAAGGGAGCGTTCTCCGGCGCGACGAGCGCCCGGCGGGGGCTCTTCGTGGAAGCGGACGGCGGCACGCTGTTCCTGGACGAGATTGGCGACATGGCGCCGGAGCTCCAGGCGCGACTGCTGCGCGTGCTCGCGGAGGGCGAGGTCCGCGCGGTGGGCGCGGACGGTTCGCGCACGGTGGACGTGCGCGTGGTGGCCGCCACGCACCAGGACCTGGAGACCCGGGTGAAGGAGGGACGCTTCCGCGCGGACCTCTTCTACCGGCTCAACGTGGTGACGCTGCGCGCCCCGCCGCTGCGAGAGCGGCCCGAGGACATCCCCGCGCTGACCGAGCACTTCCTCGCTCAGGCGCGCACCCGCAACCCCCGCTCCCCCGTGCAGCGCTTCTCGCAGGAGGCGACGGCGGCCCTGAGCGCCCTGCGCTGGCCCGGCAACGTCCGGGAGCTGGAGAACCTGGTGGAGCGCATGGTGGTGCTGGGCACCCGGGAGACGGTCGACCTGGAGCAATTGACCCCGCATCTGGTGGACCGCGGCCCGGAGCAGCACCCGCTCGTCGAGGCCCAGCGCGAGGTGATTCCCCTGCGCCGCCTGGAGAGCGAATACATCGCCTGGGCCATCTCCCGCTGCGGGGGGAACAAGACGCGCGCGGCGGAGCTGCTCGGCATCGACGTCTCCACCATCCACCGCCGCGAGCGGTCCGAAGGCAAATAGCCACGCGAGCCCGCGCGGACTGCAACGCCACGCGGGCTCGGAGCGGAGGGCCTCCGAGGAGGACGGCCACGGCACGGCGCATGCTTCGAGCAGTCGACATGCGCCCCTACCTCCCACTCCTCCTCGTCGTCGTCTCCAGCGTCGCGGGTTGCGCCGCGCGCTCCAAGGTCTCCACCGACTCCAGCGAGACCGGCGTCCCGCCCCCCACGGTGGCCACCGGCCCGCGCGTGGCGCCGCCTGTCGTCGAGACGGACGAGCGGGACGCGCTCCCGCTCGACCTGGAGCCGGTCTACTTCGAGCTGGACTCCACGACGCTGCGCCCCGAGTTCCAGGACACGCTGCTCCAGGTGGCGGAGGTGCTGCGTCGACATCCCGAGGCGCGGGTGGACGTCACCGGCCACACGTGTGAGCTGGGAACCACGGAGTACAACCTCGCGCTGGGCCAGCGGCGCGCGTCGGTGGTGAAGGACTACCTGCGCCGGCTCGGCGTGGACGCGTCGCGCATCACCACCCTCTCCTTCGGAGAGGAGCGCCCGCTGTCCTCGACCGCGCTGGAGAAGAACCGGCGCGCCGAACTGGACCTGTCCGGTGGGGCGCGCGCAAGGCTCGGCGCGGAATGAGGCGGGGGCACGGGGCTTGTCGCGGATACGACGTGGCCCACCGAGCGTTCACCCGGTGAACCCTGTCCCGACGTTGCCTGGGTGTGAGCGACGCGCGCGCTCCGCTCAATCCGTCATGGCCTCAGCTTGAGGTGTAGCGGATCCATGCGGAGATTCGTCGGCGTGTACCAGGTGCCGTCCATTTCGAAGGCCACGCCCAGGTCTCCACTCAGGAGGACGCCATCCATGAGCGGTGTGAGGAAGAGCGGCGGCGCGTAGCCGTAGCGAAGGTGCGTCTGGAGGGGCGCGAGCACGCGCACCCAGCGCGGCTCCAGGTTCACGGAGAAGCCCGCCACGGTCGGCCGCGAGGGCGCGACGGACTCGGGCAGGCCGACCGCGCCGAGCCCCAGGATGCCTCCCCACCCCGACTGGGCGGTGATGACGCTCCCCGACGCGTCGACAGCCAGGTCGTCGAAGGCCAGGTTGCCGTAGCGGTTCTCCTCGGCGAAGTGACGTAGCACCAGCTCCTGCCCCTGGGGCCCCAGCCGCCCCAGCATCGCGGCGCGGTTGCCATCGTAATAGTCATCCGGCTCGCGGCTGGCGTGGGGCTGCCCAGCGAAGGTGAAGCGACCGTCGAAGTTGCCCGAGAACACCACACCGCCATCCGGCGATACGCCCACGGAGAACACCTCGCTATAGGGGACGGGAATCGTCCAGGCCCAGAGGAAGGCCCCCGTCGGGCTCCACCGCGCGACGAATGCGCTGCCTTCGGCGATGGGCCCGGATCCAAAGTCGGTCCCACGCCCCGCCCAGCCGCCGACGGTGACGTTCTCCTGCGAGTCCACCGCGACGCTCCCCGCATGGGTCCCGCGCAGCGTGTCCGCATCCAGCACGCGGGCCCACTGATAGACCCCATCCCACTGGAGCTTCAGGACGAAGGAGTTCGGGTACTCGTCGTCATAGGGATAGGGCTTCCCGGAGTACACGGGCCCCGCGCCGAAGTCCGTGTAGCCCCAGAAGGCCCCCGTCACCACGGCACTGCCGTGGGCATCCGTCGCCAGGTCATACACGCTCATGGGGTTGTCCAGGCGCTCCTCGGTGGTCTCGAACCACGCGGTGAAGCCCCGCGTCCAATCCACCGCGCCAGCCGGGGTGAGCTTCATCACGAACATGCCTCGCCCTTGCGGAAGCGGGCCCTTGCCCAGGTCCGGCGCGCCGGAGTACTCGCCCGCGACGAGCACGTTCCCCAGCGCCGTCACCGTCACGCTGCGCAGCTCCACGTCCGGCTGCGCGAACTCACGCGTCCACGCCACGCTCCCATCCGCGCGGTGCAGCGTCACCACGTCCGTCTGCGGCCGCCAGTAGTCGCTGTCCGGCAGCTGCTCCACCGCGCTGAGCACGACGAAGCCTCCTGTCGGCGCTGGCGCCGTGTCACGCACGCGCTCCGCTTCCCAGCGCGTCGCCTGGGTCGTCCAGGCCGTGGTCCCCGAGGGCAGCGTGCCCCGGTACGAACAGAAGGGTTCGCTCTTCGAGATGATGACCAGCCGCGGCGCGGCGTCGAGCAGGCGCTTCGTCGAGGCATCGACGGAGGCGAAGCGCAGCCCGTCCGTCGAGTCCTGGAGCAGTCCGAAGGAATACCGCCCGGAGGTCGTCACCACGTCCGTCACGTCGTACTCGACCCACTGATGCCGCTTCACAGCGCCCAGGTCACCGACATGGCTGCCGATGATGTCCGGGCGATGGTTCCAATCCGTGGTGGCCGGAGCGAACGGCGTCACCCGATACAGCTTGGGGCCGTCGTTGGCCGCATCGAGCGCGTAGAGCTGGAGCAACACCCGCTGGACCTGGCGCGAGCCGAGCTGCACGTCGAAGTCGAGATACGCATTCGCCCTGGGCGCATCGTCCACCCGCAGCGAGGCCTCGCGGTGGTAGGTCGTCGTGGGATGGGGCTGGGTGACATAGGTGTCGTGCGAGGGAACGAAGCTGGTGGTGAGGACCTCCTCACGCGTGAGGCAGGGGTCGCCCGGCGGGTTCCGGGGTGCGCCCGTCCACACCAGGAGCCGGGGAGACAGGGCCGCGGAGTCCTCCCGGGAGAAGAAGGCCACGGCGTCGTCGGACTCCCCATACAGACCAAAGGTGACCTGCCCGTTGCCCTTCACCTGGGCCGTCACGTCGTAGTCCACGTATCCCAGCCCGATGAGGAAGGGGACGCGGTCCAGGGCCCGCCCCACTCGCGTCGGGCGCGTGTTCCAGGTGGTCCCGGCCTCGGTCCACGCCCCTTCGGTCGCGTAGACGGAGGGGCCGCCCTGGGTGGCATCCTCGACCGTCATGCGCAGCACCGCGCGCTGGATGTTTTCGGTGAGGCCCTGGACCTCGAAGCGCACGTGCGCCTCGCGACGGGGCGCGCCTCCGACCCGGAGGACCGTCGCGGAGCCGCCCTCGGATGAGCCCGGGGCATCCTCCGAGACGTACGTGTCGGCGATGGAGGGGAAGGTGCTGGGGGGCGCGGAGATGGCGACCGGGCGCGCTGGATACGGAGGATCGTCCTCGGCGGACTCGAGGGTGAGCAGGAGTTGGGGCCGCAACGCCGGATCGGGGTGCTCGCTCGACGCGAGCGTCACGCCATCCGTGCTGTCCGCGCGCAGGTGGACGTCCAGGAAGGAATAGGCGGAGGGGCGCAGGTCCGTGACGTCCAGCTCCAGCCACGTCCCGCTGGCCACGGCGCCCGCACTGGACAGGCTGTCGTTGGACCGCTCCGGTCGCGTCTCCCAGGTCGTCAGCTCATTCCAGGCACGGCCCGCGATGCGGGGGTCATACGCGGTGGGCCCATCCGAGGACCCGTCAATGGCATAGACGCGCAGCCGCGCCGTCGTCACCAACCCCTCGAACGGCACGATGAAGAAGCGCAGGTACGCCTCCGCCTCGGGCGACCGGTCCACCTCCAGCGTCGGCGACGAACCGAAGCTCGTGGTGGGCGCTGTCGCCACCACGTGCGTGTCCGCCGCCGCGCCGATGGCCAACGTCCGCGTGACGAGTGCGTCACGCCGCGTGGCCTCGACCTCCTGGGAAGCCGGCACGCCCTCGTGGGAACTCCCACACCCACCGAGGACCGCCAACGCCACACCCAGACTCCACCGCACGACCCTACTTGTTCCTTGGCTCACGGCATCTCTCCCTCTGGTCCAGCCAGGACGGTGCGTGAGCAACAGACAGGCCAATGCGTATGAGCGTCGGACACGACTAGCAACGACATGCCACCTCTGAAGAAAGACACGGACTCACGGATGAAGCCCTCCGTCCGCGCTAGGGATTGAAGCGCCCCGGAGCGCGCGCACCGCTCGACAGGCAGGGTTGTGAGCAGGCGGAAGTGCCCGTCCCCAGGTGTCCGTCGTTGCACTATCGAGAACAGCTGCCGGGCCCCGAGCGCGCCTCCCCATGAAAGGGCGCTGGTGCCGTCCAGGTGGCTCCAGGAACGACAGGGTCAAGCAAACCCCACCGTCCAACGTAGGGGCGGCGGGTTCTCCTTCTTCCGCACGTCCCCAGCACCCCGAGGGGCGCGGCCTCCCAGGTCCACGGGCAGCATGTCGCTCCCAGGGTCGTGGTTTGACATGGCAGGAGCACTCGCGCTCAAGATTCGACGCACTCGCTGAGCGACGGGGCACCATGCCGGTTGGAGCAGCCTTTCGTCGTCTGCGACCGGGCGCGGCTCGCCCTCCCTGCTGACGTGGAACCCAGTTCATCGATGCGCGCCGTCAATCTTTCGAGGTGAACGCGAGCGATGCCATTCCCTGACAAGCAGATGTCTCCGGCAGTGGAGCTGGCTCTCGACGTGCTTCGGGAGTTCGACCACCAGTTCCCGGAGGGAAACGAGGGCGGAGGCCTCCAGCATGACGCTCATTGTTTCGCGAAGCTGGGCGTGACCTCCGCGGAGCTGCAGGATGCCATCGACAGGCTCAGCGCCCACCAGCTCATCGAGGCCGTCAGCGACCGGGGCTACACGATAACCCTCGAGGGCCGACGCCTCGCCCGAAGCCAGGGGCTCCATGACTTCGTGCTGCTCGAGACACATCGCGGAGACGACCGCGCGTCGCTCGCCAGCAAGCCCCCCGGCGCCACTCCGACGCCTCCAACGCCCGGGGATACATCTCCTCCCCGCACACCCGTTCCGCCCTCGCCAACCTCCCCATGGCCTCTCGTCATTGGAGGAGTGGTCATCCTGGTTCCCCTCCTCGTCGCGGCGTGGCGCCAAATCGTCCCGAATCAGCCCCTGATCGCCCCTTCGCAGCTTCTCTCGCCCTCGGTGGATTCCGACGGCTGCGTTGCCATCCTGTTCAGCGAATGGAAACTCCGAGAGAAAGGCGGCGACCAGCAGGAGGCCTCGGGAGGTCAGGATGACCGGCTCAAGAGCCGCCTCGAGTCACTCAGCACGAGCAAGTACGATATCGACGTCAGCTGGCAGGACTCCCCCGACGCCCGGCAACTGAAGGAGGGGTGCTTCCAAGCGTGCAAGATGTACATGGGAGCGGTTGCCAGGAACGCACCCGAGGCCGAACGAAGCGGATTCTTCGGGTTGGTCAAGGACTGTCTCGACAAGCTCATCAAGCCGCCCCCCGCGCTCCATCAATTGACCGTCATCGTCGAGGGAAGCGGCCAGGGCACCATCGCGACCAGCCCGAACGGCCGATGCGAGGGGAGCTGCAACGAGCGTCGTCAGGCCAAGGAGGCCATCACGCTCCAAGCCACGCCTCGGGGAGCCTCGCGGTTCGTCCGTTGGACGGGAGATTGCGCGGGAACCGACCCATGCCAGCTCACGATGGATGGAGACAAGACCGTCACCGCGGTCTTCGAAACGGAGCCAACCGCGCCTAGGACGGGCTGCCAGGAGGTCTTCGTCCCTCAGCAGCACGAAAGTTGGGTCATCGACTGTCAGTGCGCTGGCCGCTCCACGAAGGTCAGCGGGGCGTTCGCCAGCCCGGGAGCCCAGGGGACAGCGGAGTTCCGCCGGGCCGCCCAAGCAAGGAGGGACCGAGAGGCATGGAGCTGCCCTTGAAACAGCGCCTCCGGCTGTTTCCGCTCCTCATCGTCCTCATCGGGACCGCCGCTCGCGCCGAAGCGCCTCGCCCGGTCGAAGCCTCGACCCGGCTCTATCTGCTGGCAGAGGGCATGCAGAGTGCCATCCCCGAGCGATACCTCCGGCATTTGTGCGATCTCATCCGCGAGGACCCAACCGTCCGAGCCCACTACAAGTCGGTCTCCGTCTACCGTTACACCCCCGACCTCGGGAGCATCACGGGCAAATTCATGGCGAGCGTCGCGAACAGGGCCACGCCCGACGCGCAAGCGCTCACGGAGCTGTCCGAGCTCATGAACCGCGAGGAGCACCGCTGTTGGGGCACGCCGCTGTCCGCCGGCAACATCACCGACGACACGGTCGAGCTCCTCCGACTCGAATGGATTGGCGGGAGCATGGCCGGAGAGCTCCGCGCCCAACGGGTCACAGTCCTTCCCTCACCCGCCCCCCGAGAAGCTCCCTCCGGCAAGAAGCCGCCAGTGCCCCGAGAGAAGCCGCCATCTCCGAGGGTGGAGCCGCCGGAATACATCTCCACCCAGCGTGACGCTCGCGACCTGGCGCGTGCACTCGGACTCCGGTTCCTGCCCATCAAGCCCGAGGATGTGTTCACGTCACAGGTGACAGCCGCCATTCCGGCCTCTAGCCAATGCAAGGCCATCCAGGCGGACGGTGAGCACTGCGTCCTCTTGGGAGAGCCTCTCCGGCTCTCCCTCGTCGTGAAGAGCAGTCTTTGGGTTCATGAGAAGGAGGTTCAGCCCACCTGGAGGGCCATCTGCCAGAACTCGGCGGGCCACACACTCGGCGCCAACGCGGTCCACGTGGAGGACCCGCATGGACGCGACACGACAGCCCGCGTCGTCGAACGAGGACGATGCCGTTTCGAGGCGGAGCTGCGTGCACATGGCATCGGCCATCGTGCATCCCTCCCGACGGAGTTCACGTTCGATGCGGGGCCCGTCCTGAGCCGGCTCTCCTCTGAATTGGTCATCATGTCCAGGACGCGCTTCGAGGAGACCCTACGGGAGAGACGCATCCTGCCCTTCGTCACCTCGACCACGAATCATGAGAACTTGACGAAAGCAATCTTCGCAGGCCTCGTCATCGTCTCGCCGGAATCGGTCTTGCAGTTCGGCCGCCACGTACGCGAGGACCTGCTCACGCTCGGAGCAAGAACCGACGTTCCCGAATACAAGAAAAAAGCAGAGCATGCATTCGTCACGGCGCTTGACTCCTTCGGCGAAACGCTCGGGCAGCAACTCCTGACTTCGCGCGGCAGGTACCACGAGACCGTGGAGATTGGCAACACCCGGATGATCTTGTCGCATGAGAGACTCTGTCAGGAACTGAATGCTGCAATGGGCAGGACCTGGGAGCATGAGCAGGCCCATAGTCTTAATTCCGATTGGGTATACAAGTGCCAAGCCATCATCATCAAGCATCGACACAAACTCGCTAGCACTGCGATGCGGACATCGAACCTCCTGATTCGCCGCAATCCTACCGCGCAGAAACACGTGTATCGACTTGCATTGGGACTACAAGAGAACGATTTCGTGCAGATGGATGGTGGGGGCCAGGTCTTCACGGATGTCCTTCCCAAGGGATACAGAAGCACAGAGGAGTACTCGATTCATGGAGTCACTGATGCGGGATCCCAGTCGTCACCCGTAATGCTCCGAGTCAACGTTGCTCGGCGCACACCAAGTCTCGGCATCGCACCGTCGATCGATCTCGCAACAAATCACGGAGGACATGGAGTGGGAGCCGGACAGGGGGTCTGGCTATTCACCTACATTCTCGATGAAATCATCCGGGTCGAAGGGGGAGGCTCCGTGATGGTCCTCTCGCGCGATGCGTTCAACTCCGACCAAGTTGCCAACTTCATTCGCGCGCAAGTCTCAGGCAGCATGAACCTGGCTTGCCTTCTCGGCCGTACTATCCGCCCCCCGAGTTACTGCGACGCAGTACTCGCGCTTGGTGCAGGATATGAATTCACCCACCCCTATCCATTCCTGCAGCTTCGTGTTGGCATGAAGCTATCCGACCACCCTTGGATGTTGACTCCCGAGCTCGTCATCGAAGCTCCACAGTCCCACCTCGAGGATGGGGTCATCTTCCGAGCGGCAGTCAATGTCAGTCCGTTTTGAAGTTCGCCCCATGTAGCCGAATGGTCGACGACGACTCGCCCACGCATCATCGCGAAGGAACGCCCAGACAGTACGGTTCCGTCGAAGCGCTTGAAGAAGTGGAGTGAAACCGCAGAAGCCTGACCCCGTTCGACAATACGTCCCCCGGAACCACAACCACCACTTCCCCCTCACCGCGCCAGCCGCGCCGCGTCCGCTCCGGGCTCCCGCTCCGCGAGGAACGCGAGCACGCGGCGCACGGTCGCGTCCGGGTGCTCCAGCGGGAACAGGTGCCCTCCGGGCAGCTCGTCCACCTGGACACCCGGGAGCGTGCGCCGGGCGCGCTCGAGCCCCTGGGGCGTGAGCGTCGCCGACTCCCGGCCACGGACGATCAACGTGGGCACAGTGACGGAGCGCAGCGAGCGCCAGACGTCCTTCGGGCTCGTCTCGAACACGCGCGCCTCCCAGGCCCGGGGGATGGTGAGCCGCACGCCGCCTCCGGGCTCCTCCGTGAGTCCATGGGCGAGGTAGTCCTGGAAGCACTCCGGGTCGAAGCTCCGGAACAGGGGCTTGCGGCGGTAGCTGTCCCCCGCCTCCTCGCGTGAACCCCAGTGCTCACGGCGGCGGCGCGCGAGGCTCGCGGGCGGCACGCGGTGACGCTGCCCCAGCCACGTGAGCAGCCGCAGCAGCGCCGCGCGCTTCCCGGTGATGAGCACGGGGTCGAGCGCGACGATGGCGCGGAACAGCGTGGGCGCCTTCACCGAGGCGAGGAGCGTCGCCACGCCGCCCATGCTGTGCCCCACCCCGACGATGCCCTCCAGGCGCGCGGCGCGCAGGGCCTCGAGGAGGTCGTCGGCCATGTCCTCCCACGTCCGCAGGTCCGAGGGCTGGGAGCCAGGGACCAGACAGCGCGTGCGCACGGTGACCACGCGGTAGCGCGACTTCAACGCCTCGATGAGCTTGCGGTAGGTCCCCGGCGGGAAGCCGTTCGCATGCGCCAGGTGCAGCACGGGGCCCGTGCCGCCCCACTCCTCCAGCTCGAGTGCCTTGGTCATCGCCCCCGTCGGATACCGCGAACGGGCCCGACTGTCTTCCCCGACACGAAGGCGGAGGCGCCGGGAGGCCGCCTGCCTCCCTGGCGCCCCACGACTTCACGGCATGAACAGCTCCGTCTGCACCTGCGAGAGGTCGTAGCCGTGCCCTCCGACCATCAGCACCTTGCCGGACCGCAGCAGCACGACCCCGGGGTCCTCACGCGGAGTCATGAGGCTGCTGATGGCCGTCCACTCCTGGGTGACCGGGTCGTACAGCTCGCAGAGGCTGATGAAGTACAGGTCGTCGAAGCCCCCGTAGCCACCCGCCACGAGGACCTTTCCGGAATCGAGAAGCGTGGCGGTGTGGCCGCCGCGGTTCTCCACCAGCTCCCCCACGGACGTCCAGGTTCCGGAAGACGGATCGAAGAGCTCGGCCGAATCCAACGTCTTCGGCGCGTCGGGCGTCCTGTCCTTGTACCCGCCGGCGACCAGCACCTTCCCCGTGCGCAGCAAGGTCGCCGTGTGGCCTCCTCGGAGGTCCACCATGCTGGCCACGGACTCCCACGTGTCCTTGTCCGGGTCATAGACCTCCGCCGACCGCAGGGGCGTCACCTTGTCCCCCACGAGCGTGTAGCCGCCCGTCACCAGGACCTTGCCCGAGGGCAGGAGCGTCTCGGTGTGGTCCCAGCGGGCCTCATGCATGGCCTTCGCGGGCTTCCACTCCTTCGACCCGGGGACGTACGACTCCACCGTGGCGAGTGCGCCCGTACCGTCCCGACCTCCCACCACGAGGACCTTGCCCGAGGGCAGGAGCGTGGCCGTGTGGAACGTCCGCCCCTGCGCGAGCTGCCCCTCCGACTCCCAGGAGTTCAGCGCCGGATCGAAGCTCACCACGTCCCGCACGGGGTTCGCGCCATTCGAACCGCCGACCACCAGCACCTTCCCCGACGGAAGGAGCGTCGCCGTGTGGTCTTCTCGCGCGACCGGCATGGGCGCGCGGGACGACCACGTCCCCGTCACGGCATCGTACAGGTCGACCACGCGCAGGGTGGTCGTGGAGACCGGGGTCTCGTTGCGGCCCCCGATGACCAGGACGGCCCCCGACTCGAGGCGCGTGGCCGTGGTCCGCTCACGCGCCACGGGCATCAACGCGGTAGGGGTCCAGGTCAACGTCCCGGGGTCGTAGACCTCGACCGAGGAGAGCGCGCCACTGACGCCGAGCCCCCCCACCATCAGCACCTTTCCTGTCCCCATCAGGACCGCGGTGTGGTCACGTCGCGCCGTCACGAGGGGCTTCGTCGTCGTCCACGCCTTCGTCTCCGGGTCGAAGAGCTCCGCGGAGGTGATGGCCCTCCCACTGGCGTCCATCCCTCCCGTGACCAGCACCTGGCCGGTCAGCAGCAACGTCGCCGTATGGCCCTGTCGCGCCGTCGAAAGCGAGCCGGCCGTGAGCACCTGACGATTCGGGACGTCGATCAGCACCGAGGAAGCCAACACGCCTTTCTCGTTGGTGCCGCCCGTCACCAGCACCAGCCCCGACGGAAGCAGGGTCGCCGTGTGTCCGAGCCGTCCCTCGCCCATCGAATCGATCTGGAACCAGGTCTCCGACACTGAATCGAAGACGTCCGCGCTGCTCGGATACTGCCCTGGCCCCGTCGTTCCACCTGTCACCAGGACCAGACTCAGCTCCTCGCCCAGCGTGGTCGCCACGGGATGGTCGCGAGCCACGGGTGGGTTGCGCGTGACGTGCCACTTCGGGGTCCAGTCGGGTGCCTGTGGCGGGGTGTAGATCTCCGCCGTGGCGACGAGGGCCGTGTCATCGCTCCCCCCTGTCACCAGCACACGCGAATCGCTCATGAGCACCGCGGCGTGGCCGTAGCGACCTGTCGCGGGACTCGGGGCGGCTGTCCATGCGAGATGCGGAGGCTGATCGGGATGGTACAGGTCCGCCGCCTTGATGACGCCATTGGCATTGCGTCCCCCGATGAGCAGCACCTCGCCCGCCCCCAGGCGGACCGCCACGTGCGCCGCGCGCGCGGTGGGAAGTCCGGCCTCGGGAAGCCAGGCTTGCTCCCTGGGGGAATAGAGGTCCGCGTTCCCGAGCACCGCGCCCGAGGCCTCGCCTCCCGTCACCAGCACGTTGCCCGAGTACAGCAGCGTCGCGGTGTGGCCCGAGCGCGCCGCCGGGAGTCCGTCCGTTTCCGTCATGGTCGGACACTCGGCGAGGCCGATGGCCGAAAACGTCACGTCGGCGGACGCCTCTCGGACGCTGCGCGCGGTGAGCGTGAACGTCGCCCCCTCGGGAGGCACGCACTCGGGCGCGGTCCAGGTGATGTCCGTCGTCGTCGCGGTGTCCCGCGCCGCCCCGAACGTCCCCACGTTCGCCGCCCAGGTGAACACGAGCGCGTCTCCGCCGGGGTCCTTCGCGACAGCGTGGAAGCTCAGCGTCCCCTTCTTCTCGACATAGGCCACCTTGGTCGGCGTCGCCTCGAACACGGGCGAGCAGATGGCCGGATGGTTCTTGCAGTACGTCTTCTCTCCTTCGTCGAAGTCGACACAGCTTCCGAGCAGCACCAGGGCCCCCACGAGCAGTGGGGCCGTCCAGGAACCCGGCTTCATGGCCACCTCCCAGAGACGAACGCGGAAGTCCCGTCCGTGCTCAACACGAGCCCTGTCTCCGGAGAACGGGAGGGCGCGCCCCACAGATACATGCCGGCGGCCACGCCCAGCCCCACCACTCCCGCGCCGGCGAGCACCACGCCCACGGTCTGATACGTCTTCCCCTTCGAGGACGTGTCCTTCACGTCGGGAACCGTCTCGAGGTCCGTGTCCTTGTCGGTCAGCTTCGAGTGCTGACTCCGGGCCAGCAGGAACGTCACCCCCGAGCCCGCGAGCAGCCCGCCGCCAATCGCGGCCGGGAGCCACGCCCGCTCCAGGCGTGACGCCCCCGCCCGCACCTCGGGAGTCGACGTCGCGGGCGGAGCCACGACCACCGCGGGTGGCGCGCTGGCCCTGTTCCGCACCGCGGCGGCCTCCAGCTCCCGCTTCACCTGCCCGCGAAGCTGCTCGAAGCGCTCGGAGACCTTGGGGGAGACGGTCAACGGCAGCTTCGCGTCGGGCTGGAGGAACAGCGCGGCCTTGAAGGCCGCGTCGGACGACGGTCCCCGGCCGAGGTCCGCCAGGATGACCCCCTCGTAGAGCGACAACAGGGCGTCATCCGTCTCGCTCCGGGAATGGCGCTTGGCGCGGGAGATCTGCTCCAGCGCCCCCTCGTATTCGAGGTCGTTGTAGAGCCGGGTCGCGGACAGCACATAGGTCTGCACCGAACCCGGAGGCTCGGCCGAGGCGACACGCGGCAGCAGCGGGCCACCCAATGACAAGACCACCACCACCGCGAGGAAGGGCCTCTTCTGGCCAGGAGTCTTCATGGGATCCACGATCCATCAGGCAGTCGGGAATCCTTGGATGAAGGCAAACAACAGCCGCCCCGTGCCAGTGATTTTTGAGAGGATCAGAAAAGCAGACACAAAGCCTCGCGGGCGCCACACCTCGCAGGAGAGGACGGTCGAACCGCAGCGGAAATAAACAGTCAGGCCGCCGAGGTGAGTCTGGGTGTGGAGATCTCCTGCGGAGAGGACCGCGAAGCGCCCGGGCGGATGTCCTGCGGGCTACGCGTCTGGACGAGCAACCGAAGCGGATTACGTGGATGCGCCCACCGTGCTCGGGCCCTTCGGGTACCCTGGCCCCAGCTCGCCCCATCTGGAGCCTCGCCCGCACCACCATGCCCGTCCCCAGCAGCGACGCCATCCGAGCCCTCCAGGAGCGCCTGCGCCAGGAGAAGCATCCCGCCATCTCCGAGGTGCCCCTCACCCCCGTCGTGGCGAAGGACCTCCACGCTCGACGCGTGTGTCAGGGCAGGCGGGTGAGGTTGATGACCGCCGGCCCCGGTGACGGTGACGGACGGCGTGATTCACGGCGCGCCGGGCCGGCGACAGCTCAGCGCCACTGCGGATGAGCGAGCACCCGCGCCTCGAGCTCCGGCGTCAGCTGCGCGCCGTGTGGAGCGCGGGACGACGAGCGCTTCCACCGCTCCAGCCAGCGCTCGGCCAGGGGCGACTCCAGCGACTCGCGCCGCGTGGCGGCAACCGTCGTCTCCCCCTTCGTCCCCGTGGCCGCGCCCGCGCCCACGAAGAACCCCGCCAGCAGCAGCGTCACCCGCGTCGGCGTCGCCGCGCTGTACGTGAGCAGGAGCGCCCCCTCCCCGTCCTCCCGGCAATGACGCCGCACGCGCGCGAGCACCCCTTCCGTCCACATGTCCGGATTCGACGCGGGAGAGAACGGGTCGAAGTACACGAGGTCCGCCACGGGCAGCGCCCCGTCCAGGAACGGCACCGCGTCCCCCAGGTACAGCCGCCAGCGCAGGCCTTCCGACTCCCACACGCCGTCGCGCATGAGCGCCTCGGCCGCGGCGCGGAACGGCTGGAGGAAGGGGAAGCCCTCGGGGTCCGCCAGCGCCAGCCGCAGCGGCGCCAGATCCACCTCGAAGCTGACCACCTCCAGCGGGCGTCGCCGCTCGGCGCCCAGCTCGCGCGCGCACGTCAGCGCGGCCACCGCGTTGGTGGCGGCGCCCAGGCCCACGTCATGGATGACCAGCGGCGCTCCCGGCTGTCGCAGCCGCTCCGCCAGCCGGGGCTGCTCGACGTAGAGCCCCAGGGCCTCCTTCCACGGGCCCACGGACGGGTGCATCACCTCGCCATGCCCCAGGTGCCGCACGGCGCGCGAGCCGTTGCGCAGCGTGACGAGCTCGAAGTCCCCGTCTCGCGGATTGGCGTCGGCGCTCACCCGACCTCCTTCAGCGTCACCGACCGCGCGCTCGCCTCTTCCTTCAGGTCCTTGGGCGTGGCGACAGCCGCCTTCAACTCGCGCGATACCTGGTCATAGGTGCCGGAGAGGATGCCCGCGCGGATGCGGCCCATGAGCTTCTGGTAGTGCCGCACGTTGTGCACCGACAGGAAGCGCGAGCCCAGGTGGTGCTTGCCCCGCATCAGGTGCTGGAGGTAGCCGCGCGTGTAGCGCTTGCACACGTAGCAGTCGCACTCCGCGTCGAGCGGCTCGTCCGCCAGCCGGTACACGCTGCGGGTGATGCGCACCAGGCCCTGGAAGGTGTACGCGTAGCCCTGCTGCGCCATCTTCGTGGGGATGATGCAGTCGAACATGTCCACGCCGCGCAGCACCGCCTCGATGAGGTCGGTGGGCGTGCCCACGCCCATCAGGTAGCGCGGCTTGTCCGCCGGCAGCGAAGCGGTGGTGCGCAGGGTCATCTCCTCGCGCTCCACCTTCGTCTCGCCCACCGCCAGCCCGCCGATGGCGAAGCCGTCGAAGGGCAGCTTCGTCAGGAACGCCGCGCTCTCGTCGCGCAGGTTCGGGAACACACCGCCCTGGACGATGCCGAACAGCGCCTGCCCCGTGTCCACCTTCGCCTTCGCCGCCAGGCTGCGCACCGCCCACCGGTGGGTGCGCTCCATCGCCTCGCGCGTGCCCGCCTCGTCCGTGCGCGAGTCGATGCACACGTCCAACACCATCATGATTTCGGAGTTGATCGCCTGCTGCATGGCGATGCTCGACTCCGGGCTCAACAGCTGCCGGCTGTTGTCGTAGAAGCTGCGGAAGTGCGCGCCCTTCTCCGTAATGAGGCGGTCCTCGGGCAGCGAGAAGATCTGGAACCCGCCGGAGTCGGTGAGCACGCCGCCGTCCCACTGCATGAACGGGTGGATGCCTCCGAAGCGCTTGAACACCTCCGCGCCGGGCCGGAGCATCAGGTGGTAGGTGTTCGCCAGCAGGATGCTGGCGCCGGTCTCCTTCACCTCCTCCATGGCCAGGTGCCGGAAGGCGGCGTGGGTCGCCACCGGCATGAACATGGGGGTGTTGAAGGAGCCGCGGCGGGTGTGCAGCACGCCGGCGCGGGCGCCGGTGGGGTCGGTGGTGACGAGCTCGAAGCGGACGGCCATGGGCGGGGCCTTATACCCGTCATGCCCCCCGGCTACCGCATCCGAGTCGCCCGTCCCCCCACCCTCCGGGCGTCCTGGCCCACAAAACCCTGGCATTCCAGGGCATTTTCCGTCGCCCCACGAGCGTTTCCCCATGTCCCGCGCCTGGGCCGGACGCGGGCCATCACGCTTGTTTGGCCGCTTTGCGTCATTTCCGCTACAACGCCCCCGCCATGTTCAACGTCATCAACGTCTCCAAGGCCTACGGGCCCAAGAAGCTCTTCGAGGAGGTGAACGTCACCTTCTCCGCGGGCCGCCGCTACGGCCTGACGGGCCCCAACGGGGCCGGCAAGTCCACGTTCATGAAGATCCTCGCCGGAGACGAGGAAGCGGACATGGGCAGCATCGTCCGCCCCCGCAAGCTGGGCATCCTCCGCCAGGACCACTTCCGCTACGAGGAGGACCGCGTCCTCGACGTGGTGCTCATGGGCAACGGCCCGCTGTGGAAGGCCATGTCGGAGAAGAACCAGCTGCTGGCCAAGTCCGACATCACCGAGGAGGACGGCAACCGGCTGGGCGAGCTGGAGGGCGTCATCGCCGAGGAGGACGGCTACTCCGCGGAGAGCGACGCGGCGACGCTGCTGGCGGGTCTGGGCATCGAGGAGTCGACGCACGAGGGCCCGATGCGACAGCTGACCGGCGGCCTCAAGCTGCGCGTGCTGCTCGCCCAGGCGCTGTTCGGCAAGCCGGAAGGGCTGCTGCTCGACGAGCCCACGAACAACCTGGACATCGACTCCATCCGCTGGCTGGAGAACTTCCTCCACGAGTACGAGGGCGTGCTCATCACCATCAGCCACGACCGGCACTTCCTCAACTCCATCTGCACGCACATCGCGGACATCGACTACGAAACCATCATCCAGTACACGGGTGGTTACGACGACATGGTGCGCCAGAAGGCGCAGGTGCGCGGCCGCATCGAGTCCGAGACGGCGGAGAAGAAGAAGAAGATCGCCCAGCTCCAGGACTTCGTC
The DNA here is from genome assembly GCF_021412625.1 of Myxococcus stipitatus. Next base: position 112,355 of record NZ_JAKCFI010000012.1, read on the forward strand.
GCCCGCTTCAGCGCGGGTACGCGCGCCTCGCAGGTGCAGAGCCGCATCAAGCAGATCGAGAAGCTCAAGTCGGACGACCTCAAGCGCTCGAACATCGCGCGGCCCTTCATCCGCTTCGACCAGAAGGTGGTCAGCGGCAAGCAGACGCTGATGGTCGAGGGCATCAGCAAGTCCTTCGACGGCACGCCGGTCATCCGCCCCTTCAACGCGCTGGTGTGCAAGGGCGAGAAGGTGTGCGTCATCGGCCGCAACGGCGTGGGCAAGTCCACCCTGGTGAAGATGATCGCCGGCCAGCTGGAGCCGGACTCCGGGAAGATTGGCTGGGGTCACCAGGCGTCGGTGGGCTACCTGCCGCAGGACCACCACGGCGTGGTGCGCAAGGGCACCACGTGCTTCGGCTGGCTGCGCGACCTGCACGACAAGCTCACCAACGAGGAGATCTCCGGCGTGCTGGGCCGCATGCTCTTCTCCGGTGAGGAGCGCATGAAGAACACCGACACGCTCTCCGGTGGCGAGACGGTGCGCCTGTTGCTCTCCAAGCTGATGATCATGCAGGACAACGTGCTGGTGCTCGACGAGCCCACCAACCACCTCGACCTGGAGTCCATCTCCGCGCTGGCCGAGGGCCTCCAGAAGTACGAGGGCACCGTCATCGTCGTCACCCACGACCAGGAGCTCATCTCCGAGGTCGCCACCCGCGTCTGGTCGCTCCAGGCGGGCCAGGAGGTGCTCGACTTCAACGGCCCCTACTCGGAGTTCCTCGAGAAGCACGCCGACGCGGCGCTCCGCCGCCGGTAGTCACGTCGGCGCCTCGTCCGCCATGGCGTGGGCTTCCTTCCCTGGAGAGCCCGTCATGGCGGACGGTGGGGTCGGCCGGAAGCGGCCCCGACACGCCAGACGCGGCGAGTGGCTCAGCTGGCCTGTCCCGCCCCTTCGGTCTCCCGGAAGCGGGTCATCAGCGCGGCGGACATCTGCGCCACGGTGGTCTCCTCCAGGCTCTTCTTCAGCGCCGCCTCCGCGCGGCCGAAGACTCCCTCCAGGTAGTCCGCCACGCAGGCGCCCACGACGCACTCCGCCGAGGGCTCGGTGGGGTGGCGGCCGAACAGCTCCACGCCCTCCTCCACGGCCTCGTAGACGTCACGCAGGGTGATGGTCTCCGGACGCCGGGCCAGCTTCACCCCGCCCCGCGCGCCCCGCTTCGTCTCCACCAGGCCCGCACGGCCCAGGTCGCCCAACAGCCGCCGCACCACCACGGGGTTCGTCTGGATGCTGCGCGCCATCGTCTCGGAGGTGATGGGCTCACGCGCCTGGTCACACTCCTTCGCGAGCATCGCCACGATGTGCGCCGCCATGGTGAATCGGCTGTTCACTCACCCTCCGGGGAGGCGATTGGAACGTCAAGGGTTACCTATCGTCCACCGCCCCCGGGTGCAACCCGGGAAGACCCGACTCCGGCGTCACACCCCGCCTGTCCCAGCGACGGATTGGCGCGGGAAGCCCTCGACGTCGTGAGCCCCGTCCGGGTGTCACGCCAGCGCTCGCTTCAGCGCGAGGTGCTCCGCCGGAGGAAGAAGACCCCCAGCCCCAGGCCCGCGGCCCACTTCGCGGCGGCGACCAGCGGCGTCTGCCCGAGCCTCGGCGGCGCGGTGGCCGCCACGGGCTGCCCGGTCCGTGGGTCCACCACCGGCTGGAACTCGCGCGAGCCGGGGAGCTTCGCCCCCTCCTCCTCCAGTTCCGTCTTGGTGGCCAGCACCGCCTTGCCCTGCTCCGGAGCGCGTTGCCCCGGGGCCTTCCCCTCCGGCGAGCGCTGCTCGAGGATGGCGTTGATCTCCGCGCCCAGCAGCACCACCTGCGAGGACAGCCACATCCACAGCAGCAGGACGATGACGCCGCCGATGGCGCCGTAGTTCACGTCGTACTTGCCGAAGTTGGCCACGTACTTGGAGAAGCCCCACGACGCGGTCACCCAGATGATGACGCCCACCACGGAGCCCGGGGTGATGAACCGGAACTTCTGCTTCACGTCCGGCAGCACGTAGTAGAGCACCGCCCACAGGAACATCATCAGCAGCCCCGCCACCGGGAGCCGCAGCCACTGGGCGATGGTGGCGGCCGGGTCCGGGAGCTTGCGCGCCAGCGCGGGCGTCGCCACCGCCGCCAGCGCCGCGACGATGGCCACCACCGCGGCCACCAGCGTCGTCGACACCGCGATGAGCCGCAGCTTCCACATCGGCCGCTTCTCCTCCACCCCATAGGCCGTGTTCAGCGCGTCCATCAGCGCGACGATGCCCCCCGACGCGGCCCACACCGCGCCCAGGCCGCCCACCGTCAAGAGCCCCACCGGGTTGCTGTCCGCCAGCGACTGGATGCGCTGACCGAGGATGGTCGTGACCTCCTTGGGCGCAACCCTGCCCAGCTCCTGGATGAGCACCTGGGCCTGGTTGGGGTCGATGAGCACGCCGGCCAGCGACACGAGGAACAACAGGAAGGGGAACAGCGCCAGCACGGCGCGGAACGTCAAGGCCCCCGCCACGTCGCTGACGTCGTCGCGCTTCCACTCGTCCTTGAGGCGCTTGAAGAACTCCACCCACCCCATGCCCTTCCCAGGGAGCACCATCTCGCCTCCTCACTCACGGTGAGACCTGGGGAAGGATGGGCACGCACCCCGGCCCCTCGCAGCCACCCCCGGGTCGCCTCCGCTCCGGGCCGGCCCTCCCCCAGGCGGGCGTCTTCCTGAAAAACATTCCATCCAGTAAGAAACAGGGGACGCCGAGCCCCCGACCTACCTGGGCAGCCAAGCGTTCACCGACACACGCCCGAGTCCACCCCGAGGACGCAATGTTCGTTGCTTCGCTCCTGAGTGTCAGCCTGGCCCTGGTGGCCGGCGCCACGCCAGGCACCACGGCCTCCACTCGCGCGGAGACACCCGCGCAGACGCTGTGGCTCGTTCAGCCGATGTATCCGGGCCAGGACTCCCTGGTGAAGCGGACGGAGGAGGGCATCACCGGGCTGTTGCCGGAGGACGTGAAGCCCCGTCAGCTCATCGGCTCGGCGGCGCTGGCCAACCACCTGAGGGGCCGGACGGGAGACCTGTCGTGCCTGGCCGGCGGGGCGCGCTGCCGGGAGCCGCTGGAGGCCTACCTGACGTCGTTGGGGTTGGAGCGCGTGGTGCTGCTCCAGGTGGGCCAGGACGACGCGGGCTACCGCCTGCGCGCCACCAGCGTGCGCCCGGAGACGGGCGCGCGCGCGCAGGCCGAAACGAGCAACCCGTCCTTCGACAAGGCCCTGGCGGGCGCGCTGGTGAAGTTCCTGTCCCTCAACGCGACGGTGGAGGCGCGCACGAAGCCCGCGGGCGCCACGGTGTTCATCGACGGCGTGAAGATGGGCGTGACGCCGTACTCCACGGAGGTGCTGCCGGGCGAGCACACCTTCCGATTCGAGCTGGCGTCGCACCTGCCCAGCGAAGCGACGCGCGTCGTCGCCTCGCGCGAGCACATCACGCTCGAGCCCGCCCTGGAGAAGGTGCCGGCGCGCCTGGTGGTGAAGGCGCTGCCGGAGGGCGCCGAAATCTACGTGGACGGGGAGCGCGTGGGCACGGACGCCGTGGACCGGGGCGTCCAGCCCGGGACGCGCACGCTGCGGCTCGCGCTGGAGGGCTATGAGCCCCAGGAGGTCCAGGCGGAGATCGCCCCGGGCGCGACGTACACGCTGGAGCGCGCGCTCAAGCCCACGTCCATGCAGGCCTTCAAGCTGGCCATGCGCCGGCGCCAGGAGGCGACGCTGGCGCGCCACAGCTACCTGGAGGCGTCCTACGAGCTGACGACCCTGACCTCCGACACGCTGGAGACCCGCCCCATGGGCTCCAATGGCGGACTGGACGCGGTGCGCACCCAGAACGTGCGCTCGCCGGGCAAGCGGAGGATGCGCGGCCTGGGGCTCGAGTACGGCCACTACGGCCAGTACTTCGGCGTCATGTTCGTGGGCACCACCTGGTACTCGACGGGCGACACGTGGACGGTGGGCGTCAACGTCCCGCCGGGCGTGGAGGGTCCTGGCGTCGACGGGCTCACGCAGTTCGACACGAAGGTGCAGATGCTGTCCTTGCGCGCGCTGCAGCCCCAGCTGCGCTACGTGGTGGGGCCGGTGTCGTTCGCCATCCAGGCGGGCGTCGAGGTCCGGGGCCTGCTGATGGAGGAGGAGGACGACGGCTCCGGACTGTCGCCGCGGTTCAAGGACGGGCTGTACGCCATCGACGTGCACGCGGGCGGACAGGCCACCGCGCGCGTCTTCATCTACGAGGGGCTGTATCTCTCCGCCGCGTACCAGCGGGGCTTCTCGCTGCTGTCGAAGATCTCCGGGACGAGCAACTTCCGTGGAGGGGTGGGCTATGCGTTCTGAGGCGCGCCGGCTGTTGTTGACGTGCGCGGTGCTGGTGGGTGGCGCTGCCTGGGCACAGCCGCTGGTGGGGCCCTCGGTGGGCAACGCGGACGCGCTCGTGGCCGAGGGCACGAAGCTCTACAACAAGCGCAGGTACGCGGACGCGGCGCGGCTGCTGCTCCAGGCCACGCGGGCCAACCCCACCCTGATGCCCGCCTATCTGGCCCTGGCCCGCGCGCGCATGGGCGCCAAGGAGACGGCGGGCGCGTGCGCGGCCTACAAGGCCTGGCTGCGCAGCGCCCCGGACATCCAGGACCGTCGCAAGGCGCAGGGCGAGTCGGAGCTGTGCGAGCGGCAGCTCAAGGCCGCGCGCAAGAAGAAGCGCAACAAGGTGCCACCGGACCTGACGGCGCGACACGTGGAGTCCAAGGCGGCCTTCTTCGAGGCGCTGGAGGCCCGGAGGCTGCGGGGCCCCGACTCCGCGGGAGAGGCGCTGCGCGCGCTCGTGGCGGAGGGCTACCTGGGCGCGGACCTGGGAGAGATGGGGCAGCGGCTGAGCGCGCAGTGCCGCGCCAGCGCCGAGGAGCTGCACCAGCGCGCGCTCGCGGGCGAGGCCCTCACCGGGGAGCAGTTGCGCGAGGCGCGCGGCCTGCTGGAGCTGGCGCGGGACACGGGGGAGCCCCCCGCCCGCGCGGACGCCCAGGCCCCCTTCCTCGAGGGACTGGCGGCGCTCCAGGACGGAGCGCCCGACAGGGCGCAGCAGCTCTTCGCGCGCGCGGCCACCGCGGCGCCGGAGCGGTCCGAGTACAAGGTCTGGCGCGCCACGGCGCTCCAGCGCGCGGGGGACGCGAAGGGCGCGCTGGCCATGATGGAGGCGGAGCTGCCGGACGACCCGCGCACGGCCCTCCTGCGGGTCGCGGTGGCGCAGGGCACCTCGCCCGAGGCGGGCGCGCGCGAGCTCGAGCGGCTGCTCTTCCAGCGCTACCCTCCCACTCCGTCGCGCTGACCCGGCCCGACCCCATTCCCAGGAAGGACTTGGATGGCGCTCTTCATCTGTCAGCGATGCGAGACGCAGCACGAGGCATCGAACGGGACCTGTCCGTCCTGCGGCGGCACCGAGTTCCTGAAGGTCGCGGAGCCGGCCCTGGACCGCATGTTGGGGCGCGTCGTCGCCAACCGCTACCGGGTGTTGAAGCGGCTGGGCCAGGGAGGGATGGGCTCCGTGTACCTCGCGGAGCAGGTGGGCATCGGCCAGCAGGTGGCGATGAAGTTCCTCAACGCCGGCCTGTCGATGGACCCCGACGTGGCCCGGCGCTTCCTCAACGAGGCGAAGAGCTACGCGCGCGTGGCGCACCCCAACGCGGTGACGCTGCACGACTTCGGCCAGGACGAGGAGGGCAGCCTCTATCTCTCCATGGAGTACGTGGAGGGGGATGACCTCAAGCACCTGCTGGCGTCGGTGGGGCGGCTGAGCATCCACGAGGCCGGTGACATCATCCTCCAGGTCGCGGACGTGCTGGCCTTCGCCCATGCGCGGCAGGTGGTCCACCGGGACCTCAAGCCGGAGAACATCATGGTCCGGCAGGGCCTGCGCGGCTGGCACGCGAAGGTGCTCGACTTCGGCATCGCGCGCATCGTCGACGGGGCCACGCGGCTGACGGCGCAGGGGGCGGTGGCGGGGACACCCCGGTACATGTCCCCCGAGCAGGCCATGGGGCTGGACGTGGACGCGCGCGCGGACATCTACGCGGTGGGCGTGGTGCTCTTCGAGCTGCTCACGGGCGTGCAGCCCTTCGACGGCACGAGCGTCGCCGAAATCATGCAGAAGCAGGTGCACCAGCCGATTCCCCGGCTGGCGGACGTGGTGCCGGAGCTGGACCACCCCGCGCTCGACGCGGTCATCCAGAAGGCCACGGCGAAGAAGCGCGTGGAGCGCTACGCGACGATGGAGGCCTTCGCCGTCGACCTGAGCAACGCGCTGCCCACCATGACGGGCCGGCCGCCCATCAGCGGCGTCAGCCCCGCCGTGCGCGCGAGCACCGCCGAGGAGGCGCGCCCGAGCACGATGCTCTACGGCGACGGCACCGAGGACACGATGCTGCGCGGCGCGGCGACCCCGGCCCCCTCCGCCGTGGACGCGGGCCGGTACGACACGGGCCGCGTCGCGCCCATCCCGCTGACCCAACCGGCGCCCGCCCCGCGCGACTCCGGGCTCCGGGTGGGCCCCGAGGGCTTCAACAAGACGGCGCACGCCATGTCGCCCTACGCGGCGCCCACCCCGGCGCGGGGCGGCTGGGTGCTGGGCGTGAGCATCGCGGGCGTGTTGCTGGTGGGAGGACTCGCCGTCGTCGCGACGCGCGGGTTCCAGTCCACGGAGGCCCCCGCCGCAATCGCGCGGCCTCCCCCCAGGGAGAGCCCGCGTCCGCCTCCGCCACCCGACCGGGCGCCACCTCCCGAACACGGGTACCCGCCCCCTCCCCTCGACGACCGACCGCCCGTCCCGCGTCACGACGAGGCGCCCCCGCCGCCCCCCGGCGCGATGGCGGCCACGGACGACGCGGCCGAGGGCCGCCGGCTGGAGAAGGCGCAGGATCGCCTCATCGAGATCAGCGACGACTTCAACGACGGAGAGCTGGCGAAGGCCGCGGAGAAGCTGGCCCTGGCGCGGAGCCTGGGGCTGGACACCGTCGAGCCGAAGCTCGCGGAGCTGGGCACCCGAATCGAGGACGCGTCCAAGCGGCTCGCGCGAGCCCGCGCCCAGGAGAACGATGGCAACTGCGAGCAGGCGATCCACGTCTACAAGTCGCTCCGCAAGGACTACCCCCAGCTCGCCGACGCCCAGCGCGGCATCCAGCGCTGCAAACGGATGCTGCCGCCGGACGTGTCCGACTAGGGTGCGCGCATGAACGAGGTCGACACGCGAGAGTTGGTCCGGCAGCTCCGGACGCTGGGCGTCCGCGAGGGCGGCGTGCTCCTGGTCCACACCTCCTTCCGGGCGGTGCGCCCCGTCGAGGGCGGCCCGCTCGGACTGATTCGCGCGCTTCGCCAGGCGCTCGGCGACACGGGCACCCTGGTCATGCCCACGATGACCGACGGCGAGAGCGTGTTCGACCCGCGCGTGACGCCCACCGCGGACATGGGCATCACCGCCGAGACGTTCTGGCGCCAGCCGGGCGTCCTGCGCAGCACGCACCCGGGCGGCTCCTTCGCCGCCCAGGGCCCCCACGCCGCCGGCATCTGCCGTCCCCAGCCCCTCTCCCCACCCCATGGCCCCGACAGCCCCGTGGGGCGCGTACACGAGCTCGGGGGCCAGGTGCTCCTGCTCGGGGTGACGCACAGCGAGGACACGACGCTCCACCTCGCGGAGGCGCTGGCGGGCGTGCCGTACTCGGTCTCCCACCCCTGCGTCGTCGAGGTCGACGGCGTCGCGCGGACGATTCCCATCGAGGAGACGGACCACTGCTGCACCCGCTTCCGGCGCGCGGACGACTGGCTCCGGGCGCGAGGCCTCCAGCGCGAGGGCCTGGTCGGCCACGCCCAGGCGCGCCTGTGCGAATCACGGGACCTCGTGGCCGTCGCCCTCGAGCACCTCGCCCGGGAGCCCCTCGCCTTCCTGTGCCCCGCGGGCACCGGCTGCGACGAGTGCGACGCGGCCCACGCCAGCATCCCCGCGCCGCGCCGTTAGCGGAGCCTCATTCCCCCTCGAGGCCCCGCTTCATCCGCATGAGGACGTTCATCGTCTCCGCCGAGTAAGGCGAGAGCCACCGGTCCCGCATCTCCTGGATGGGCGCCGCGTTGAGGTAGTTCCACCGCTTGCGCCCCTCGCGCACCGCGATGACCAGCTCCGCCTTCTGGAGCACGCCGATGTGCTGCATCACCGTGCACCGGTCCAGGGACGACGCGAAGTGTTCGCACAACTCACCCGTGGTCCTGGGCGCGTCGCGCAGCAGGTCGAGGATCTCCCGTCGCCGCGAATCCGCCAGCGCCTTGAAGATCAAATCGTCCCGGGACGCCCTCGACATGTTATGAATCTACAACATATCGAACGCAGGACCCAAGCCCGGAGGCCCCCATGGAGTTGAAGTTCCAGGTGCAGTTGAAGATCCAGAAGCCGGTGTCCGAGGTCTTCGACGGGGTGGTGAATCCCAAGAAGCTCAGCGGCTACTTCGTGCAGGCGGCGAGCGCCCCGCTCGTGGCGGGGACGACGGTGAAGTGGCGCTTCGCGGAGGTGCCCGGTGAGCACGACGTCATCGTCCGGGAGGTGCGGCCGGACGAGCGCATCGTGTTCGAGTGGGAGGCGGCGGGCGGGGGCTACAACACGCGGGTGGAGATGAACTTCAAGCCCATCGACGAGAAGAGCACGCTCGTCCAGGTGAGCGAGTCCGGCTGGAGAGAGGACGCCCAGGGGCAGGCGGCGTCCTACGACAACTGCGGCGGGTGGATGCACATGATGATGTGCCTCAAGGCCTACCTGGAGCACGGCATCAACCTGCGCCACGGAGGGGCCTACTGAGCGACCGCTCGTGGGGCCTGTCGGGGGCGCCGTTCGTCCTGGGGTGCGCGTCTGGGACGTGAGAAGGTGCGCGCGCGATGTCCCAAGAGCCGCGGCGCCCCAGTCCATCCCCCTTCGCGGTCCCCATGCTGCTCGCCGCGATGGGCTCCATCCAGGTCGGGGCGTCCATCGCCAAGGGCCTGTTCCCCATCGTCGGGGCGCAGGGGACCACGGCGCTGAGGCTCATCTTCTCCTCGCTCATCCTGCTCGCCTTCTGGCGTCCCTGGAGGCATCGCCTCACGCGCCAGGAGGCGCGCGCCATCCTCGTCTATGGCGCGGCGCTGGGGGTCATGAACCTGACGTTCTACCTGGCGCTGGCCCGCATCCCCCTGGGCATCGCCGTCGCCATCGAGTTCACCGGCCCGCTCGCGGTGGCCATCCTCTCCAGCCGCCGCCCCATCGACTTCCTCTGGGCCCTGCTCGCCATCGCCGGCGTGCTGCTCATCCTGCCGCTCTCCGGGGCCGCCGGGGCGCTCGACTGGGTGGGCGTCTTCTGGGCGCTGGTCGCCGGAACGGGCTGGGCGCTCTACATCCTCTTCGGCCAGAAGGCGGGCGCCTCCGTCCACGGCGGCACCGCGGCCTCGCTGGGCATGACCGTGGCGGCCCTCGTCGTCGTGCCGGTGGGCATCACCCATGCAGGTGGCGCGCTGCTCAACCCGTCGCTGCTCCCGCCGGCCATCGGCATCGCCATCCTGTCGAGCGCGCTGCCCTACTCGCTGGAGATGTTCGTGCTCAAGAAGATGCCCGCGCGCACCTTCGGCGTCCTCATGAGCCTGGAGCCGGCGATCGGCGCGCTCGCGGGCCTGGTGTTCCTCGGGGAGCGGCTCGCCGTGACGCAGTGGGTGGCCGTCGGCCTCATCATCGCGGCGTCGGTGGGCAGCACCGCCTCCTCGCGAAAGGCGTGAGCGCGGCGGGCGCCCCGTTCGCCTATCCTCCGCCCGCGGTCGAACCCGACGCCCTGCCGAAGGAGGAAGCGCCGATGCTCAAGGGGTCCTGTCTCTGTGGTGCCGTTCGCTTCGAGGTCTCCGTCCCCCTCAAGCCCCCGGACGCCTGCCACTGCACGATGTGCCGCAAGCTGTCGGGCCACTATTGGGTGTCCACGGACCTGCCCCGCTCCGCGGTGACCCTCCACGGCGAGGACAAGGTGACATGGTACCGCTCCTCGGAGAAGGTCCGCCGGGGCTTCTGCTCCGTCTGCGGCGCCACCCTCTTCTGGGACCCCATCCACCGGGACCTCATCGCCATCGCCATGGGCGCGTTCGACACGCCCACGGGCACCCACGTGGAGAAGCACATCTTCGTGGCCAACAAAGGCGACTACTACGAGCTGACGGACGGCCTGCCGCAGAACCCCCAGTAGGCGGGAGGCGCCCTCAATACGAGGGCAGCACCGGCGCGTCCTTCAAGCGAGGGGCGCGCGCGTCCTTCGGCGATTGGATGGGCTCCGACACGGGCCAGGAAATCCCCACGTCCGGGTCGTTCCAGGCGAGGGAGTGCTCCTGCTGCGGCGCGTACAGCGTGGTGCATTTGTAGTGGAGGTCCGCCGACTCGCTGAGCACGCAGAAGCCGTGCGCGAAGCCCGCCGGAATCCAGAGCTGGCGCCGGTTGTCGGAGGACAGCTCCACCCCCGCCCACTTGCCGAAGGTGGGCGAGCCCCGGCGCACGTCCACGGCGACGTCGAACACCGCGCCCGCGAGCACCTGCACCAGCTTCCCCTGCCCCTGCGGCTCCTGGAAGTGCAGCCCGCGCAGCGTGCCCTTCACCGAACGCGAGTAGTTGTCCTGCACGAAGGGCCCGGGGATGCCGACCTCCGCGTAGCGCTGGGCGTGGAAGACCTCCATGAAGAAGCCCCGCGAGTCCCCGAACACCTTGGGCTCGACGAGGAGCAGCTCCGGAATCTCCAGCGGAGTGACCTTCATGACACCGCTCCTCGGTTCTCCGCCAGGGCCAGCAGGTACTGGCCGTATTCGTTCTTGCGCATGGGCTCCGCCAGCGCCACGAGCTTCGCCGCGTCGATGTAGCCCATGCGGTAGGCGATCTCCTCCGGGCACGACACCTTGAGCCCCTGGCGCCGCTCGATGATCTCGATGAAGTTGGACGCCTCCATCAGCGACTGGTGCGTCCCCGTGTCCAGCCACGCGTAGCCGCGCCCCATCAGCTCCACGTCGAGCTGGCCGCGCCGCAGGTACTCCGCGTTGACGTCGGTGATCTCCAGCTCGCCGCGCTTGCTGGGCTTGAGCGCCGCGGCGATGTCCAGGACCTGGTTGTCGTAGAAGTACAGCCCCGTCACCGCGTAGTTGGACTTGGGGCGCTCGGGCTTCTCCTCGATGCTCAGCGCGCGGTTGCCCGGGCCCAGCTCGACCACGCCATAGCGCTCCGGGTCCTTCACGTAGTAGCCGAACACGGTGGCGCCCGAGGTGCGCCGGGCCGCCTCGCGCACCAACGCGCTCAGCCCGTGGCCGTGGAAGATGTTGTCGCCCAGGATGAGCGACACCGCGTCCGACCCGACGAAGTCCCGACCGATGACGAAGGCCTGCGCGAGCCCCTCCGGCCGGGGCTGCTCCGCGTACTGGAAGCGCATGCCCCACTGGGCGCCCTCGCCCAAGAGCTCCCGGAAGCGCGGCAGGTCCTGGGGCGTGGAGATGATGAGCACGTCGCGGATGCCCGCCAGCATCAGCGTGCTGAGCGGGTAGTAGATCATCGGCTTGTCGTGCACCGGGAGCAGCTGCTTGCTGACCACGCGCGTCAGTGGGTACAGCCGGGTGCCCGAGCCGCCCGCGAGGATGATGCCCTTCATTGCGACCTCCCGATGTCAGTGTCCCCGAGCGGCCAGCCACGTCGCGTGGAAGCGCGTCAGCGACTCGGTCAACTCCAGCGGCTTCGTCTCCAGCCGCGCCCGCGCCTTGTCGGTCCGCAACCCGCTCTTGAGCGGGCGGGGACTGGCCAGCTTCAGCTCCGCCATCCGCGTGGGGGTGATGAGCTTCTCGTCGAAGCCGAACACCGCGCACAGCGCGCGGCCGAAGCCCACGCGGTCGATGACGGTGCCGCCGCAGGTGTTCCACGTCCCGCCGAGCTTGCGCTCCCCCAGCTCCACCAGCATCGCGGCCACGTTGTCCGCCAGGCTGGGAGACACCACCTGGTCCTCGAAGAGCTTCACCTGCTGGCCCTTCTCGAGGTTCGTCACCAGCCACGCCCCGAAGTTGAGCCGGCCCTCCACCGGAGGCCAGCCATACACCACCGCGGTGCGGGCGATGGCGCAGCCCGGCGCGAGCACCCGCGCGCTCTGCTCGGCCATGTGCTTGGTCGACGCGTAGACGCCGCGCGGGTTGGGCAACGCCTCCTCGTCATAGGGCCCGGCGTCGCCGTCGAAGACGTAGTCCGTGGAGACGTGGATGAGGTGCGCGTCGGCCTCGCGAGCGCCCCGGGCCACCGCCGCCGTGGCCAGGACGTTGCCCGCGTAGGCCGCCTCCGGGTTCTTCTCGCAGGCATCCACCTCCGTCATGGAGGCGCAGTGGATGATGACGTGGGGCGCGGCGGCCTTCACCGCGCTCTCGACGTCCTCCTCGCGCGTCAGGTCCACGGAGGCATAGGCATACCCGCCCGACGTGCGCCGGGGGCCCCTTCCCACGCCCACCACCGTGTGCCCCTTCTTCTCCAGCTGCGCGCAGACGCGGCTGCCCACCAGCCCGTTGGAGCCCGTGACGAGCACTCGCATGGCGTCACGCCCTCCCCTGGAGCCGGTGCAGGTACTGCGTCTCGTAGTAGCGCTGGTACGCGCCGCTCGTCACCCGCTGCCACCACTGGCGGTGCTCCAGGTACCAGTGCACCGTGTCCGCCAACCCCTGCTCGAACGTGTGCACGGGCGACCAGCCCAGCTCCGCGCGAATCTTCGACGGGTCGATGGCGTAGCGCCGGTCGTGCCCCGGCCGGTCCTTCACGTACTGGATGAGGCTCTCCGGCTTGCCCACCAGCCCGAGGATGGCCTTCACGATGTCGATGTTGCGCCGCTCCGCGCCGCCACCGATGTTGTAGACCTCGCCGGCCCGGCCCTTCTCCAGCGCGAGCAGCAGGGCCCGGCAATGGTCCTCGACGTGGAGCCAGTCGCGCACGTTGGCGCCGTCGCCGTAGACGGGCAGCGGCTTGTCGTGCAGCGCGTTGACCACCATGAGCGGGATGAGCTTCTCCGGGAACTGGTAGCGCCCGTAGTTGTTCGAGCAGCGCGTCACCACCACGTCCATGTGGAAGGTGTGGTGATAGGCCAGCGCCACCAGGTCGGAGCTCGTCTTGCTGGCGGAGTACGGGCTGGAGGGCTTGAGCGGCGAGGACTCGGTGAACGCGCCGGTGGGGCCGAGCGAGCCGTAGACCTCGTCGGTGGACACCATCACGAAGCGCTTCACGCCCCGCGCGCGGCTGGCCTCCAGCAGCTGCTGGGTGCCGAGCACGTTGGTGGTGATGAACACCTCCGGCCCCAGGATGGAGCGGTCCACGTGGCTCTCCGCCGCCAGGTGCAGCACCGCGTCGATGGCGTGCGTCGCCATCAGGTGCTCGACCAGCTCGCGGTTGCCGATGTCGCCCCGGACGAAGACGTGACGGGGGTCGCCCTCGAGGTCGGAGAGGTTCTCGAGGTTGCCCGCGTACGTGAGCTTGTCGAGGTTGACGACCGTCCAGTCCGGTCGCTCACGCCGCAGGTACCTCACGAGGTTGGACCCGATGAAGCCGCAACCTCCTGTCACCAATACGTTCATGTGCTCCAAACCTCGAATCCTCGGAAAGGTGCCCTGCGTAGCGGAGGGCTTCCACCTCCGTCAAGGCACCCGGGAGGCCGGGCTTGTGTGCTCCCCCTCGCGGCGCTAAGGGAGCCGGGCGTGAAGACCCAGCGACGCAGCCCCCCTCCCTCGGGACCCCGGGCCATCCACCAGCTTCTTCCGCGCCTCGCATGGGGCGACGCGGTGGGCAACCAGGTGCGCTACCTCCAGGGGCTGCTGCGCCAGTGGGGACACCCATCGGAAATTTATGCCGAGGACTGGGACGACGCATGCAAGGACCAGGTCCGACATGTGCGTGAATGCGCCCGCGACGGCTCGGACGACACGACCTGGGTGGTCCATCACAGCTTCGAGTCGCGGCTCGTGCCGCTCATCGCGCGCACGCCCGGCCGGAAGCTGCTCGTGTACCACAACGTGACGCCTGCTCGGCTGTTCGAGGGGTTCGAGCGGAAGGTCGCCGCCGCGTGTGACGCCGCGCGGGACGAGCTGCTCGCGATGCGCCCGCTGGTGGAGCATGCGTTCGCCTATTCGCGCTTCAGCGCGGAGGAGCTGTCGGCGGCCGGCTTCGCGTCCGTCTCCCTGCTGCCCTTCGCCATCGACTGGAGCGCCTTCGACGCCCCCGCGGACCCGGCGCTCCAGGCCGAGCTCTCCGACGGCTGCGCCAACATCCTCTTCGTGGGGCGCGCGGTGCCGAGCAAGAAGGTGGATGACGTGCTGCGCGTCTTCACCGCGTACCAGCGGCTCTATCAACCGCGCAGTCGGCTCGTCATCGCGGGATACCTGCACCGCGATGGGGCCTACGGCGCGTATCTCCATGGTCTCAAGGAGGTGCTCGGCGCGGACCGGGTCCGGTTCCTGGGACGCGTGAGCGCGGCGCAGCTCTCGGCCTGCTTCGCGACCGCGTCCGCGTACCTGTCCATGAGCCGGCACGAGGGGTTCGGTGTCCCCCTGCTGGAGGCCATGTACCGGGGTGTCCCGGTGGTGGCCTACGGCGCGGCGGCGGTCCCCGAGACGATGGGTGGCGCGGGGCTCGCGACGCTCTCCGATACGCCCACCGACGTGGCGGAGCTCCTCGCGGTCCTCGACCGCCGTCCGGCGCTCCGCGACCAGGTCGTCGGCGCGCAGCGCGAGCGGCTGCGGGCCTTGTCCCAGGACGCGGTGGCGACGCAGGTGCGGCGGGCCTTCGACGAAGTGCTCTCGGGCGAGCGCGTGGCTCGCCACGTGGAGCGGCCGCCCGCGGGGGTGGAGCTGGTGTGCCCTGGCTTCACGGTGCGCCCGGACGACGTGGCCTCCCGGTTGGCCCGGCGGCTCGTGGAGCGGATTCCCGGCGCGAGGGTGCTCGCCCTGAGGCCGCGAGGTGAGGGGCCTTCCGAGACGCTGGCTCCGACGAAGGTCGAGGGGCTCCCCGTCTGGCACTTCACCCCGGACCAGCCCGTGGGACGCGAGGGGTCCATCCTTCCCGGCTCGTCGTCGCTGGAGACCGCCGTCCGTGTCTCGTCGAACCCCGTGGTCATGCTCGGCGCGGACACCCTCTGCGCGCAGGTGCTCGCGCCACGCGTCGGCGCGAGGGCCTGGGGGGTGTTCGAGCCCTCCGGACCCGCGACGGCGCTCGAAGCCTCGCGCCAGCATCTGGGCGCGCGGCTGCATCCGCTCGACCCTTCCCACGAGGAGGGTGTGGTCGAGACGCTGTCGAACGCCGTGTCCTCCTCGCGAGGTAGCCCCCATGCGCGCTGATGACCTGCTGACCGACACCCCCACCGCGAGCGCCGTGGCGGAGGAGACCCGGAAGCTGCCCACGCCCTCGGCGGAGGCGAGCGAGTCGCTGCGCCGGGTCCTGGAGTCCTCGGCCCGGCCCGCGACGCCCGCGCCCTGGCCCGCGTTGCTTCAAGAGGCGCGCGGGAAGATGGACAGCCGCTACGCCGGGCCGGTGACATCGCATCGCGGGGGACTCTCCGGCCCCGCGCTGGTGCTGGCCAAGCGCGCCTTCCGCCTCCTCTTCCAGCCGTTCATCAACGAGGCCCTGCGCAAGCAGGTCGAGTTCAACGAGTCCATCCTCGACGCGCTCGCCACCATCCACGACGTGCAACGCGAGCACGCGCGCACGCAGGCGCAGTGGCGTCAGGAGGTGGACCGCCGGCTCGCGCGCATCGAAGCCGCGACGCTCGCGAACGCCCCCGTCGGGTCCGACATGCCGGCCCCGGTGCCCGTGGTGGAGGTGGGCACTCCGGGCGGCTCCACGCGGACGCCGTCCGTGGATACTTCCGCGGAGACGAAGCCTCCCGCGCCGGGAACGAGCGGCGGTGGGCGTCGACGTGGACGCGGCGGACGGCGCTGACCCTCCACCTTCCTCGAGGTCCCCTTGCGTATCTGCCTCGTCTCCAGGGAGTTCTCGCCACGCCTCGAAGGCGGCGTCGGTGACTACACGTTCCGGATGAGCCGGGCCCTCGCGGACGCGGGCCATGAGGTGCATGTCCTCACCGCGGCCCTCCCCGGAGGCTCTCGCATGCCTCCGGGTGTCCAGGTCCATTCCGTGCGCGACGGGTTGGAGCCCGGTTTCGCGGGAGCCTTCCCCCTGGCGCCATCGCGGCATGCCTGCTCCGTGCACCAGACGCTGCTCGCGCTGCACGAGCGGCAGTCCTTCGACTACATCGAGTTCCCCGAGAGCGACGGAGAAGGCGTCTTCGCCCTGCGCGCGAGGAGGACCCTCGGCGCCTACGCTTCCGCGGTGCTCGGCGTGCGCCTGCACCTGTCGAGGGCGGAGTCGCGACGGCTCAATCACCTCGACGCGTTGGACATGGAGTGCGCGGAGTACGAGCACATGGAGGCCACCTGCCTCGGTGACGCGGACCTGCTCATCTCCCCCACCCGCGCGCGTCTCGACGACCTCGCGGCCTCGGGGTGGGTCCTCGCTCCCAGGCAGGTGGTGATTCCACCGCCGTTCGCCACGACGCCTCCCACGGCCATCTCGAGTCCGCCGACCGCTCCGCCCGTCGTGCTCTTCGCCGGTCCGCTGGAGCATCGACAGGGCGTCCACCTGCTCGTCGACGCGATGCAAGCGCTCTTCGAGAAGGGGCTGCGCGCGGAGCTACGACTCGCGGGTGAAGACACGCGGACGGGCCCTTTCGGTCGCTCCTATCGCGCCTGGCTGGAGCGCCGCATCGCCCCTGCCTGGAAGGAGCGTGTCCGCTTCCTGCCACCCATCGCGCCGGACCTACTCCTGGGACAGGCCACGCTGTGCTGTTTCCCCTCGCTGGGAGGCACGCCCCCCTCCGCGCTCATGGAGGCCATGGCCCAGGGCTGCTGTGTCATCGCCAGCGATGCCAGCGGCATGAGGGAGTGGTTCGAGGACGGTCGCGACGGGTTGCTCTTCCGCGCGGGAGATGTCCCTCGGCTCGTGGACACGCTGGAAAAGGTCCTCACGACCTCCAGCGTCGCGGAGTCCCTCCGACGCGAGGCCCCCAAGAGCGTCCAGTCGCGCTTCGCTCCGGAGCGCGTCGTCCGGCTCGTGGAGGCCGCCGTGACGGAGGCAGGGCCCGAGCGCCACCGCGTCCTCCCCGCGCCAGCCCCACGCGCCGTGGAGGCCGTGGGCCCCCGTGTCACGGTGCTCGTGCCCTACTTCAACATGGGCCGATACCTGCCCGAGACGCTCCGCTCCATCCGGGCCCAGACCTTCCAGGACTTCGAGATCGTCGTCGTGGACGACGGCTCCACGGACGAGGAGAGCCTCGAGCTGCTGGAGCACATCCAGGCGCCGGACCTGCGCGTCGTGCGCAAGCGGAACGGTGGCCTCAGCTCCGCGCGCAACGCGGGCCTGCGCGAGGCCCGGGGCCGCTACATCCTCCCGCTGGACCCGGATGACCTCATCGCTCCCACCTTCCTCGAGAAGACCCTGCCGGTCCTCGAGGGGACGCCCGGGATGGGCTACGTCACCTCGCTCGTCTCCTACTTCGTCGAGTCCCCCACGAGGCCCGTGGGAGGCTGGGTGCCCTGGGGTGTCGAGCGGGACGCGCTGTGGGTGGCCAACGTCGCGTCCACCTGCACGGCGTTGATGGAGCGTCACCGCCTCGAGGAGGTGGGCGGTTACGACGAGTGGCTCACCAGCTACGAGGACTGGGACGTCTTCTGCACGCTGGCCGAGCGGGGCCTCGGAGGGGCCGTCATTCCCGAGCCGCTGTTCCACTACCGTCTGCGCCCCGACTCGATGACGCGGACGACGGACACCGAGGAGCGCTACCAGCTGTTGGCGTACCTGTATCGCAAGCACCCCCGCCTCGCGCTCCACCCCGACCGCGCGCTGCGCATCCTCCAAGGCGAGGCCCACAAGCAGGCGAACCGGCTGCGCGAGGCCGCCGTGCCCCCCGCGCAGCCCCCGCTGCTCGACAAGGTCGTCGATCGCGTCAACGGCACGCTCAAGCGATTCGACTTCGTGCACCACGCGCTCCGTGGCGCGGCGCATCGGGTCGTCGGCACCGAGGGCGATGACCGCCCACTGCGACATCAACTGCTGGAGCGTCTGCGGGGGAAGCCCCCCCGGCGGTGAAGTGCTCAGCCCTTCCGAGGCTTGAGCTGGCGCGCTGTCTTCACCACCTGCTTCACCACGGGCTTCAGTCCCGGAATCGCATCGAGGCGCTTGCCGAGCGCATCCGCCAGCACGTGACGCGCGGGACGGTCTCCTCCCCCGTCCGAAGCGAGCTCGGTCGCGGCGTATTTCAGCGCCTTGTGCAACAGGGGCACCCGCTTGAGGGAGCCGTTGAGTCGATCCATGGCGCCCTGGAGGTAGCCGGGCCCCTCCAGCGCGGGCGTGGGTGCCTCGGGGGACATCGCGAGGAGCAGGAACGGCTCCAGGCGGATGTACTCCGGCAACGGGCGCGGCAGGTTCCGATGGAGCTGGGCGAGCAGCTCCAGGTGCCTGCGCGGGTTCACCTCGGAGATCATCGAACCGCCGCGGCGGCGGTAGTGGAAGTGGATGGCGTTGGTGACGAGGAAGCGATGGCCCGCGTGCGCCAGGCGCAGGTAGAGGTCCCAGTCCTCGTAGCTGCGCAGCTGCTCGTCGTAGCGCGTGTGCTCGAAGAGGGAGCGGCGCATGAGCGACGTGGCGCAGGACAACCGGTTGGCCACCATGCCAAGGGATGGACAATCGCCGATGAACATCGCGTAGTCGCAGAAGCGGCGCTCCGCGAGGGCCTCGTCCGAGTCGAAGTAGCCCGTGGACGGCACCACCACGTCGAACTCCCGGTGGCGTTCGAGCGCGTCGACCGCGAGCCGGATGAAGCGGGGGTTGATGCAGTCGTCCGCGTCCAGGGGAAGGACGTACTCCCCCTTCGCCGCGTCGATGGCGAGGTTGCGCGAGGCCGGGAGCCCCCGGTTGGCGCGGTTGCGAATCAGCCGGACGCTGGCGCCTCCCGCCTCCGCGGCGGTCTCGATGCGCTCCATCACCGCCTGGTCGAAAGGGTCGGTGGAGGCATCATCGACGAGGATGATCTCCAGCTCGGGGTGGTCGCTCTCCGCCACGCTCCCCAGGGCCTCTGGGAGGTAGCGCGCCAGGTTGAAGTTGGTGACGAGCACGCTGACGAGCGGCGTCCGCCCGGCGGGCTGTCTCGCGCGCGTCGGCTTCGCCCGCGGGGCCTCCTCCCAGTACGGGATGTCCGCCGTCCACTCCACGGGCTTGAGGTCGGGTGCGCGCCACGCACGCTCCAACGCCGCCGCGAGCCCCTCCACGGAGCCGTCGAAGGTGCGGCAGTTGACGCCGTCGCGGAAGGGGCCGCCCGGCGCGAACGCCACGCACCGCTCGTTGAGCACCAGGGGCGCGCCCACGGCGGCCGCCTCGTAGGCGGCGAGGTTGAGCGACTCGTAGTCCGAGGGGATGACCACGATGCCCCGTCGCATCAGCGCTTCGCGGTCCTCGCTGGGGCCGGTGAAGACGAAGCGCGCGCTCAGGTCCGGAGGGACGAGCGACTTCACCCAGGTGAGGTGGTCTCCCGGCACCATGAAGCAGTCGAGCACCGCGCGGCCGGTGAACTCCGGATGCGTGCGCATGAACAGCACGGCGCCACGGATGAACAGGTCGGGACGCTTGAGGTACTGGACCTTGGAGACGAAGAGCAGGTCCGGCACCTCCCACTCACGGGCTCGCGGAGTGCCGGGCGGCTCCAGCGAGACGGGAGGGAACTGGCAGACGACCTTCTCCTTCCACGACTCGGGGAAGCGATAGAAGGCGTGGTTGAACTCCGCGACACGCGGCAGGTGGGCGACGATCCGGTCCGCGTCGAGGAGCGCCTTGCGCTCGAGCTCCACCTGCCCCTGGTTGTCCGGGGTGAGGAGCTGTCGCTCCATCTGCACCAGGATGCCCCAGGTGGAGTGCAACCGGACCGAGACCTCCGTGTTCGCGAACGCGCTCCCGAGCAGCTTCTCCTGGAGCGTGCAGAACGCCCACCCCAGGTAGTCCGGGAACTCGATGGTGTCGAAGTGGACGCCCGCGGACTCCAGCCTCCGGAGTTCGAGCATCAACTCCAAGGACTGCGCGTGGTAGCGCGTGTCCGTGAAGGCGGCTGGCGGAGGGTAGACCCCACCCTCGTCGAAGCTCGTCTCCCAGTGGGCTCGCGCCTCGGCGACGTGGGCGCGCACGCCTCCGTCGAAGTAGGCCTCCACCTCGGAGGCCGTCATGGGCACGCCCGAGGGGAGCAGCAGATGCAGCTCGACCGGGCCGCGCCGCCGCAACGAGTCCATGACGAGGTTGTGGATGACGCGCCCGATGCCGCCCTTCGAGAAGGGATAGAGCTCCTCCGTCACGAGACAAACGCGCCGCCGGCTCATGACTGGATGAACTCCTCGAGGACCCGCAGGGCCTCGGTGACGAGAGCGCGCTCGTAGTCCGCCATCATCTCCGCCAGCTCGGAGGGAGCCCGCTCACGCAGCTCCAGCAAGCGGTCGATGGCGCCCTTCACCCGCTCCACCGAGTCCACGTGCACCACCTGGGCGAACCGCTGGTACGGGTGCGCGTCCAGCGCGCCCAGCCCGAGCTCCCCCGTCACGCAGGGCACGCGCAGCGCGAGCCCCTCCAGCGCCGTCATCGGCTGGCACTCGGACAGCGAGGCGTTGAGGATGAGGTCGCAGCGGCGCACCAGGTCGAACAGGGCCGCGCGCTCCGGGCGGGGCACGCTGAGGATGCGCTTGTGGCCCCGGAGGGCCTCCGGCATCCGATAGGTCGCCGTCACGTGCAGCGTGTCGAGCCGGTCCGAGGCGAGGCCCGCGAACAGGTTCGTGTAGAAGTTCTTCCGCCAGTCGTTGGGCGTGGGGATGAGCGCCGCGCGCGAAACGGAGGCACCCTGGGCGCGCTCCGTGTCGGAGAGCCGGGGCGGGAGGTTGAGGACCGTCCTGGGGAACAGCTCCGCCGCCAGCAGGTGCATGCCCGGCTTCACGCTCGCCAGTCCATCGAGGACACCCTTCCGCCGCAGCTCCACGAGCTGGGCGAAGAGGTCGAGCTCGAGCGTGTTCGGGAACTGCGCGGTCGAACCATGCCAGAGCGTGAGCAGCCGAAGCGACGTGCCATGGCCCTTGCGCAGCGCCTCCACGAGCTGCCGCGCCGTGGCCGAGAAGCCGTGCACGATGACGGTGTGACACAGACACGCGTCGACGTGGTCCAGCACGTCGCGCAGCTCCTGGCGCGTCAGCGTCCGCTCGGAGGGGATGGCCAGTTTGCGCCCAGGCAGATAGCCCGCCGCCGCCCGGATGCCGTACCAGTCCTGGTGGAACACGTGCAGCATGCCCGCGAACCGGGGGACCTCGTGCGACCAGCGGGTGTCGAGTGGCGCGTCGACCTGGATGGCGGGCGCGGGTGGGGCCGAGGGCGCCTCGGGAGGCTTCACCTCCGGCGGCGGCGCGCGAGGACCTCGGAACCGAGCGAGGTCGTCCGCCAGGGCGTGGAGCCGCTGGCGACGGGCGAAGCGCTCCGTCTCCGAGGACAGCCGCCGTGACAGCTCGGCGACCCGCGCATCCTCGGGTCGGGCGAGCAGCTCGCTGGCCTGCTCCGCCCATTCCTGGAGGCGGATGAACGCCCCTTCGTGGATCGCCCGGAACGCGAGCGGCCGGGACGCGTCCCTCGGATCCTCGAGGTCCACGAGCTGGAAGTAGCGACGACCGAGCCCTTCGTTCCGAGCGAGGACGTACAGGTCCTGCCCCTGGACCGTCCCTGTCCCATGATGCAGGTCCCATCCGTCGGGGAGCAGGCTCGCGAAGGCGTGGAGCCAGCGCCCGGGCCGCGTGGTCGCATCCCACACGCTCACGGGGACGAGCGTGTTCTCCAGCAGGACGAGCAGCCCTCCCGGGCGCAGCAGCGCGCCGAGCTCCTCCAGCAACGCCGGGATGCGCGCGCTCGGGCTGTAGCCGAGGACGGACACGGAGACGATGCAGTCAAAGGCGCGCCCGGCCAGGGCGGCGCGGGGCGAGTCCCCGTGGAAGACGCGCTCCGCGACGGGAGCGACCTGCTCGGGTGGCGCCAACCGGAGCGGCTCCGTCATCGCCTCGGAGAGGTCGAAGCCGTGATAGCGGACACCTGGAATCGCCGCGAGCGGGGCCGCGAGCCGACCGAAGCCACAGCCGAAGTCGAGGAGGTCGAGCGTCCGCCCCAGGCGCCGCTGCTCCGCGCCCAGGAGCGTGGAGAGCAGGCGCGTCTGACGCTCGTACAGCGAGGTCCCCGGCCCTTCCGACGCGAGCGTCGACGCGCGATGGTCCGCGCCCCGGGTCGCCTTCCAGGACTGGAGGCTGTCTGCCGTCGTGTCGAGGTTCTTGTACATGGGCCCGCCAGCACCTTACTCGGAGACGGAGCGCAGCCGTCCCCCGCTCATGGCGAGCAGGTGTTCCATCATCAGGTCCACCTGCTGCTCCCAGCTCGTCCGCCGCACGCGCTCGGCGGCGCGGGCGCCCAGCCTCGCGCGAAGCTCCGCGTCCATCACCGCGGTGCGCAGCCGCGCCAGGACGGAGCCCGGCGTGGGCGCGGTGAGCAGGCAGTTGTCCCCGTCCTCCAGCAGCCAGTGGTTGGCCGGGTTGTCGTTGGTCACCACCGTCACCCCGCACGCCATCATCTCCAGCGGCAGGTACGAGGGGTGCTTCGTGAACATGAAGCACAGGCCCACGTCGCATTCGCGATACAGGGCCGCGGTGCGCTCGGCGGGCAACACGCCCAGGTTCGTGACGAGGCCGCGCACGCCGTAGGACTCCGGGTTCCACTCCGCGCCGGCGGTGACGATGTCCACGGCGGGCCCCAGCTCGCGCTTGAGCCGCGTCAGCGCGGCGAGCCCCAGCTCGAAGCCATTGCGCTCGTTGCCCGGGCGTCCGTAGAAGAACACGCGCACCGGCCCCGTCCGCGCCGGACGGCGGTCGTGGAAGAGCGCGCCATCCACCGCGGGCTCGAAGGCGAAGCCATCCATGCCGTGCAGCGCGCGCACGGTGTCGCGCAGCCCCGGCGTATTGAAGATGCCCTGGAAGCCGAGCAGGTAGGTCTGCTCCGCGAGCGCGGACTGCGTGCCCGCCGCGAAGAACATGGGCTCGTAGTCCTGGACGAAGTACGCCCGCACCGCCGCGCGCGGATGCCGCAGCACCTGGTACGCGGACGTCCAGTAGGTGGCGATGGCCAGGTCACACGGCGGAAGCGCGTCCAGCGCGGAGGCCCCGGACAGGACCCGGAAGGCCCCCACCGCGCCCGGGAAGACCGGGGCCGCGCGCGCCTCGAAGTCACCGGGGCTGGCGCCCGGCTTGTCGTAGACGACGAAGTCGCTGCGCACGCCGTGCCGCCGCTGCATCAGGTCGGCGAAGCGGAACAGCGTGTGGATGCCCGCGTAGACATGGCCGAAGGCGGGGATGAACCACGTCGCGCTCTCCACCTTCCCTCGCGAGCGCAGCGCGGCCAGCGCCGCCGGGGCGCTCTCGCGCGAGGCTCGCGCCTGCTCCGGGGTGAAGTCCAGCGCGTCCAGGTGCTCGACGAGGTGGCGCTGGGCGCGAGCGCGGTCCTCCATCGCCGCGTCACGCGCGCTGGGCACGTCCCGCGTCAGCGTGCGCAGCGCCAGCGTCTCCCCCGTCTCCTCGTGGTGACGCAGCGAGCAGTCGGTGCCGAGCAGCGAGAGGTTGGGGTTGAAGAAGGGGTCTCCGCGCGGCCCCAGGTAGGGCCGGTAGGCCACGTAGGACCACCAGTAGTCGGACTCGGGGACGGCGTCCGCGCGGCGGCTGGCGGACTCATGGTGGATGAGCCGGGCATGGGGCGTGTACACCACCCGCAGGCCGCGCTGATTCAACCGCAGGCCGATGTCCACGTCGCTGCCGCAGACCTGGAACCGCTCGTCGAAGCCCTTCAGCGACTCGAACACGTCGCGGCGGAAGATGACGCACGCGCTGGTGACGGACAGCCAGTTGCGCGTCCACCCGGTGTGGCCGAAGGGCGTGGAGATGGGCCCGTCCGGCATCCGCCAGAAGGGATGGCCCGCCATGCCGGTGATGCCGACGACGGCCCCCGCGTGCTGCACCGTCCCCTCGGGGAAGAGCAGCTTGCAGCCCACCGCGCCCACCTCCGGGCGCTGGACCTGGGAGACCAGCTCCTCCAACCAACCGGGGTCCACGACCTCCATGTCGTTGTTGAGGAAGAGCAGCAGCTCCCCGGTGGCCTGCTTCGCCGCCCAGTTGTTGATGGCCGGGTAGTTGAAGGGGAAGTCCCACGTCAGCTTGACCAGCCGGGGGTCCGTCAGCCGCTCGAGGAGGGCGAAGGTCTCCGGCTTGGTGCTGTTGTTGGAGACGAGCAGCACCTCGAAGTCCGGATACGTGGTGCGCGAGAGCAGGCCCGGCACCAGCAGCTCCAGCAGGTCCGGCCGGTCCTTGAACGGGACGATGATGGAGACCTTGGGGGTGCCTCGCACCGGGTAGCGCACGCGGTACTGCGTGGGGGCCGGGCTCGACACCTCGGCGGACTCGCCCAGCCGGCCCAGGTGCTCCCGGAGCGCGCGCACGCCCGCGTCCGTGGCCTTCGCGAGCCCCGCCGCCTGACTGGAGAAGGACGCGGGGTTGGCGCGCCAGTGGTACAGGAGCTTCGGGATGTGGCCGATGCCGCGCGTGGCCTCGCTCAACCGCAGCATCAAGTCGTAGTCCTGCGAGCCGTCGAAGCCCTCGCGCGCGCCCCCCACCTTCGTCAGCAACGCCCGGCGCGCGACGAGGAAGTGGCAGACGTAGTTCACCGAGCGAAGCAGGTCCGGCGACCAGTCCGGCTTGAAGAAGGGCGCGGTGCGGCGGCCCTCCCCGTCCAGCCGGTCCTCGTCGCTGTAGACGACGTCGAGCGAGGGTTCGGCCGTGACGGCGAGCACCACCTCCGCCAGCGCATGTGGCGCGAGGGTGTCGTCGTGGTCCAGGAAGCCCACCCACTCGCCTCGCGCCGCCGCGAGGCCCGCGTTCGTCGCCGTGGCGATGCCACCGTTCCGCTCCAGCGTCACCACGCGGATGCGCGCGTCGCGGGCCGCCGCCTCGCGCAGCATCGGCGCGACGTGCGGCGCGGAGCTGGCGTCATCCACCAGCACCCACTCCCACTCGGGATACGACTGCGCCGCCACCGACGCGGCGCACTCCCGGAAGAAGGCCTCGGGCGTGTTGAAGACAGGCGTGACGAGCGACACGAGCGGACGCGCCGCCAGGGTCGCCACCGCCTCCGCGGCCCGGGCGATGTCACCGGACTCCCGCCTCGCGCACCAGCCGGCGTAGTCCCCCAGCTCCGGCGGCCGGGGCGGCGGCGTGCGCGTGCCCAGCAGGCCCGCGAGGGCCAGCACCGCCTGCTCGTTGAAGCGCGTCTGACGGCGCAGCAGCTCCGTCCACAACGGGCCCCCCGCGCGCAGCACCCGAGGCAGCGCATCCGGCCTCAGCGGGTCATTGCGCTCGCACAGCTCGGCCACCCACTTCGCGCCCGTCGCCTCGTCGGGTGGCCTGGGCGCGGCCGCGGCGACCAGGGCCTCCACCATCGTGTGATTCCACGCCCCCTGCCCTCGCAGCACGCCCTCCAGCACGGGCGCCGCGGCGGACAGGTAGGAGCGCTTGGCGACCTCGACGACGGAGCCCAGCGCGCCTCCCCGGTGCGAGCGGGAGACCTTCCACCGCGTCGGGTCCGCCTTCGGCTCCAGTTGGGCGCGCGCCCACGCGGACACGTCCTCGCGCAGCCCCAGGCTCCGGTGCACGGAGAGGTACTCCAGGACGCGCACCACGGCCTTGTTGAAGTCCGCCTGCGGACGCAGGGACTCGACGTGGAACGGGTGCAGCCCGTCGATGAAGGCGCGCTTGGTGGCCGTCACCACCCTGCCCACGCCGTCGGTCCGGTGAGAGGCCGGCACGGAGAACTCGTGCGCCACCGCCAGCCGCGCGGCCTCCTGGAGCGGGGACAGCGCATGCGCGCCCTCGGGACGGGCCTCGTGCAGTCGCTGGGTCAACAGCCGCAGCACGCCTTCCAGCGCCGTCACCTCCTCGCACGCGTCGGGCAGGCACGGGCGACGCTCATCCAGCAGCGCGCGGACCACCGCCACCATCCGCGCCAGGTCCCCGGCGCCCGGCGCCGCGTCGGGCGCCGCGGCGTCCGTGGCCAGCTTCTCCAGCACAGTCTTCAAAGCCGTACCGCCTCTCTCGTTCACGCTCGGGGCCCGAGGACACGCCCCCGGCCCACGGCGGCGCGGCCAGCCCGACTGTCAGGGATGCGAGTTGCCCACCAACGCGGGCGCCGCCGCCACCGGCTCCACCACCCAGTGGTGCACCGGGCGGAACACCCCGCGCTCGGCCAGCGAGGAATTCACCACGAAGGGACGCCGCTCGGTGGACTCGCCCCCCCCGCGCGTGCGCGCCGTCACCTGGAGCACATAGCTGCCCGCCAGCAGCCCCAGCCGCTCCAGCACCAGCCGCATCCGCCCCGACGAGGGGAGCTCGCTGGGCAGCCGCACGGACTCCACGCGCGTGCTCGTCTCGTAGAGCAGCTCGCCGTCCGACCCCAGCAGCGCGACCTCGAACTCCGCGCCCTCGCACGGCCCCTGCGCGGAGAAGTCCACGCAGATCTCCACCGGCGTCTCCGGAGACAGGTGCTCGCACACCCCACCGTCCGGCGCCGTCAGCCGCAGCCCCGACAGGCGCACCGGAGCCTCCGCGCCGGCCGCGTACACCTGGGGCAGCGCCCCGCCGCCCTCGGTCAGCGCCGGAGGCGTGAAGGCGACGTCCTGCGCCTCCGCCAGGGCGATGGCCTGCTTGTACTCGGCGACCACGTCCGCGGGGCGGCCGACGCGCCGGATGTACCCGCCGTCGATCCACGCGGCCTGATCACACCACTGCTCCACGGTGTACAGGTCGTGCGTCACCAGGACGATGGTCTTCCCCTGGCGCTTGAACTCCTTCATCTTGGCGAGGCTCTTCTTGCTGAAGTGCTCGTCGCCCACGGCGAGGATTTCGTCGACGATGAGGATGTCCGGGTCGACGTGCGTGGCCACCGCGAACGCCAGGCGCATGTACATGCCGCTGGAGTAGGTGCGCACCGGCTCGTCGATGAACTCGCCCAGTTCGCTGAAGGCGATGATTTCATCCATGCGCGCCCGCACCTCGGCGCGCGACATCCCCAGGATGATGCCGTTGATGAGGATGTTCTCCCGGCCGGAGAAGTCCGGGTGGAAGCCCGCGCCCAGGTCCAGCAGCGCGGAGATGCGACCGTTGATCTCCATCACCCCGGAGGTGGGGGCGTAGATGCCGGTGATGAGCTTGAGCAGCGTGCTCTTGCCCGAACCGTTGCGGCCGATGATGGCGACCGTCTTCCCCCGGGGGATGCTGAGGTTGATGCCGCGCAGGGCGGTGATGAGCCCCGCTTCCCGGGGCTTGCGCTGGCCGCGCAGCCAGCGGAGCAACTCGGACTTGAACGTCGTGTACTCGCCTCGGATGGTCCGCTTCCGAAAGCTCTTCACGACGTCGCGCAAGACAATGGCGTCGATGGGTTCCTGCATGGCGACCGCTCAGATGGACTCCGCGAAGTCCTCGCGGCGGGATTCGAAGATCATCGAGGCGCCCCACAGGAGCACCAGGGAGAAGACAGCCAGGGCCGCGAGCGGACCGGCGTCCGGCAGCCGGTGCTCGTAGAACATGGCCTGGTAGGAGACGAGCAGGCTGGACATGGGATTGAGCGTCAGCACCGCGAGCCGCATGTGCTCATCCTGGATGGTGGAGGCCTGATAGAGCACCGGCGTGGTGAAGAACCACAGCGTCAGGATGTTGTTGACGATGTGCTGCAGGTCCCGGAACGCCACGTTGATGGCGGCCAGGATGTAGACGATGGACAGCGTGAAGACGAGCTGGATGGCCACCACCACGGGGAACGCGATGACGTGCCAGGTGGGAAATTGCCCGTAGAGGGCGCCCAAAAGCAGCATCAGCGGCAGCGACAACACGTAGTTGCACAGGTTGGTCACCACCACGGTGGTGGGCAGCACCTGCGCGGGGAAGCGGACCTTGGTCATCAGGTCCCGGCGATCGCTGATGGCGCTGGCCCCCGCGCTCAGCGACGAGGAGAACCAGATCCACGGCAGCAGGCCCACGAACATGAAGTAGGCGTAGTTGGGGGTGTTCTGCCGCATCACCACGGTGAACAGCAGCGCGTACACCAGCATGTGCAGCGTGGGGTTCAGGAACGTCCAGAGGAACCCGAGGAACGAGCCGCGATAGCGCGCCTTGAGCTCCCGTTGGACGAGGCTGAGCAACAAGCCCCGGTACTGGTACAGTTCACGGACGAGGCGGATCATGAGGGGGCCCTTCATATAGCAGGGCCAAGGAAGGATGCGAGGTAGACGGGGAACACGAGGCGTCCCCTCATTGCATCCGCCAGGCCGTCCGCCTCCAGGGCAGGGTCCCGCCGCCACCGCGACCACCTCGCGCCGTCCAGCGACTCGCGTCTCCGCACGGGCGCCTCGGCTTCGGGGGCATACGAGTGTCCGTGCCCCACGCCCGTCCCCCTCCGGCCGGGCGGGCCACGCCGTGACGACCCACGCGACGGATACCCGACGCGAGTGCCCCCCACGCCTCAGATTTCCGTCGCACCGCGGGGCCCCGCGAGCCTTGTCGAACACGACGTCGACGAAGCAAGCCAACGCGTCTCCAGCGAGCCACCACGCGGCGCCGCGCATGCGAGCACGGGACACCAGGAGCCACCGCGAGGAGCCGTCGTGACACACCCGGGCGAGCAGCACTCGAACCGGGTGCGGGCTCGTGGCACCAGCGTGAGCCCAAAACACCAGCGGCCGGAACCCTCGAGAGGATTCCGGCCGCTGATCGTCTTTTCTGGAGCGGGAAAAGGGATTTGAACCCTCGACCCTCGCCTTGGCAAGGCGATGCTCTACCGCTGAGCTATTCCCGCATATGTTCCCGCGACTGCCTTGCCTTCATGAAGCGGGAAAAGGGATTTGAACCCTCGACCCTCGCCTTGGCAAGGCGATGCTCTACCGCTGAGCTATTCCCGCATGATTCAGCAGTCGCTGGGACCTCGTTGGCTCCGCTGTGTGGGCGGCGCGTCCGAAGTGAGGTGCGGTATATAGACCCGTATCGGGCGCGTCAAACACTTTTCGCGACCGGTTCCTCGCCCCCTCGCTTCGCGAGCATGGCCAGAAACGCCCGGAAGTAGACGACGGCGCTCCAGACGGAGAAGCCCCCCGACAGGTAGACGAGCACCTTGCCGACCAGGTTGTAGTCGACGGGGGTGCTGAACGAGCCGAGTTGGAGCGGGTGAACGTAGTGGACACACAGTGAGATGATGCCCACGAGCTGGAGGGAGGTCTTCCATTTCCCCTCCTGCCCCGCCGCGATGACCATGCCCTCGCTCGCGGCGATGGTGCGCAGGCCGCTGACGATGAACTCACGCGCCAAGAGGACGATGACGACCCACGCCGCGATGCGTCCCAGCCGCACCATCATCACCAGGGCGGCCATGGCGATGAGCTTGTCGGCCAGCGGGTCCATGAACTTGCCGACCACGGTGATGAGGTTCCACTTGCGCGCCAGGTAGCCGTCCACCACGTCGGTGATGGAGGCGAGCGCGAAGACGAGCCCGGCGAACAGGGAGCTGAGCGGGTCCGCGTCGTACATCAGCCAGACGAAGGGGGGGATGAGGAGGATGCGCCCCAGCGTGAGCATGTTGGGCAGGTTCCAGAACTCCTGCACCAGCACGCTCGGCTTGCGCTCCGCGCGGCGGCGCGCGCGTTCCTCTCGCTTGCGCTGCTTCCGGGTCGCTCGGTCCGTGGCCATGGCGCGTCCCTTCTAGCGGAGGCCGAGGGCGATGAGGGCAAAACCTTCACCGACCAGTTCGACGGCGGCCCGGAGCGCCTCCCCGGTGGGGGACTTGAGCAGGGGGACCACCCGGGGCGTGAGGTTGCCCTGCCAGCCCACCAGGTGCGTCAAGGGCACCGTCACCGCCTCGTCCGGGCGCACCGCCACCGAGCGCAGCGGCCCCGGCAGGCTGAGCAGCACCCGCCCCTGCCCCCGCAGGTGGACCAGGTCCAGGTCCGGCGCGATGTCCGACGGCACACGGCCGTTCTCGAACATCACCGGCTCCTCGAAGGCGAAGAGGTACTCGTCCCGGAAGTAGGCGGAGTCCTCCCCCAGGTCCACGGCGAGCAGCGTGCGTCGCTCCGCCGGCTCCAGGTGCAGCATGCCCCGGCCGCGCGCGCGCACCATGCGCGAGCCCCCGTCCCCGAAGGGCTTGTCCGTCGCCCGTCCCCGGAAGCGCTTCATCTCCGGCTGGAAGGCGAGCTGCCCCTGGATGGCCACCAGCCCATCCAGCCGCGTGAGCACCTCCCCCGCGACCGCGATGGAGAACGAGCCCCGCCCCAGCACGAACGGGCCCGCCGGCCCGGCGGACTCGAGCGCGAGCGACGGCGCCAGCTCCGCGAGCAGCGGCGTGGCGGATTCCGGCCCTCCTGCGCGACGGGACGCGGAGTCCCCCGCCCCAGCGGCACTGGCGGCTGGCGCGGCGACCCGGGTGAGCTGGAGCCTCGTCAGGGGCACCGGCGTCTGGGGAACGGGCGCGGGCTCCGCGGCGGCCTCGGGCGCGGCGGTCGCGCCTCCCTCGTTGAGGGCGCTGGGCCCCTCGTCCTCCGCGAAGCGGATCTCCTCCTCCGCTTCGGGCCCTGGCTCCGGTGTGGCGGGCGCGGGGGGGACGGGCGCGTCGGCGGGCGGAGGCGGCGCGGCGCGCGCGGCGGTGGGCGGCACCGGCGCGGGCGTGGCGCGCGAGTAGGTCTCCCCGGCGATGGCGCGGGACATCTTGTCCGCCATGGCGTCGCTGCCGGCGAGCAGGAAGTGCTCGCGCGCGCGGCCGTACTCGCCCATCTGCGCCAGGGCGAGGCCCAGGTAGTTCTGCGCCTTCTGGTGCTCGGGGGCCAGGTCGGTGGCCGTCTCGAACTCGCGCACGGCGCGCTGCAGGGCGTTCGTCTTCAGGTACACGAGGCCCAGGTTGACCCGCAGCGTGGGGTCCACCGGGTTGTCGCGCACGAGCATCTCATACAGCTCCGCGGCGCGGTCGAAGCTGCCGAGCTTGAAGTAGCAGAGGCCCAACAGGTTCTGGGCCTTCTCGTTCCGGGGCTGGAGCTGGTGGGCGCGCTCCAGGAACTCCTTCGATTCGAGGGTCTTGTTGGCGGCCAGCAGCTCCGCGCCCCGCTGGATCTGCTGGAGGAACTCGTCGTCAGCGGGGCTCGTCTCCGCCCGCCCCTTCGCGCGCGTCGTCATTCTGGGATGTGGGCTCGCGGGGCTCGCTCTCGGCGGGCCGCTCGCGCTCCTTGTAGTGGTAGTAGAGCTGGAGCACCTTGCGCACGTACCCCTGCGTCTCCTCGTACGGGGGCACCTTGCCGCCGTAGCGCTTCACGGCGTCCGGGCCGGCGTTGTACGCGGCGATCATCTTCACCATGTCGCCGTCGAACATGTTGGCGAGCACCCGCAGGTAGCGCACGCCCCCCTCGATGTTGTCGCGCTCGTCGAAGATGTCCTTCACGTACATGTCCGACGCGGTGGCCGGCATGAGCTGCATCAACCCGCTGGCGCCCTTGTGGCTCAGGGCGTTCGAATTGAAGTTGCTCTCCGCGTGCATGATGGCGCGCACCAGCGCGGTGGGGATGCGGTAGCGCAGCGCCGCCGCCGCGATGTGGGGGTCCAGCTCCGGCGGTGTCCGGGAACGCCCCACGACGGGGACGTTCTTGGCCGGGGCCTGCGCGAAGCTCCCCTTCATCTTCGTGGCGCGCTTGCCGCCCGTGGGCGGGACGTTCGTGTAGACGATGGTCCCGTCCTTCTCGACGTACCGGTAGACGGAGTCGGCGGCCCCCGCCAACGACGGGAGGCACAGCATGGCGAGGAGGAGCGCGGGAATGGCACGCATATCGGCGCACCAACCTTATTCAAGGGGCGGAAAGTCCTCAAGAAATCGCCTTGTTTCCAGCACTTACACCCATTAAGGCTGTTGGCCATGCCCCATCGGTTCGATTTCCTCGTCCTGGGAGGCGGAGTGGCGGGCCTCTCGTTCGCCCTCCAGGCCGCCCGGCATGGCACCGTCGCGGTGTTGACCAAGCGGGAGCGCAGCGAGAGCAACACGGCCTATGCCCAGGGTGGCATCGCCAGCGTGCTCGCCCCCACCGACTCGTTCGACGCGCACATCGAGGACACCCTGGTGGCGGGCGCCGGCCTGTGCCACCGGGACGCGGTGGAGGTGACGGTGCGCGAGGGGCCCGGGCGCATCCGGGAGCTGGTGCAGTTGGGCGCCGAGTTCGACCGCCACACCACCGGTGAGTTCGACCTGACGCGCGAGGGGGGCCACTCCGCGCGCCGCATCATCCACGCGCACGACCTCACCGGGCGCGAGGTGCAACGCGCGCTGCTCGCCAAGTGCGACGAGACGCCCAACATCACCTTCTTCCCCAACACCGCCGCCATCGACCTCATCCTGGACCGGCACGTGCCCAGGCCGGGCACGGGGCGGTGCCTGGGCGTATACGCGCTGCTGGAGAACGGGAGCATCGAGCGCTTCCTGGGCCGGGTGACGGTGCTGGCCACCGGCGGCGCGGGCAAGGTGTACCTGTACACGTCCAACCCGGACGTGGCCACCGGTGACGGCGTGGCCATGGCGTACCGCGCGGGCGCGCAGGTGGCGAACATGGAGTTCTACCAGTTCCACCCCACCTGCCTGTACCACCCGGAGGCCAAGAGCTTCCTCATCAGCGAGGCGCTGCGCGGCGAGGGCGGCAAGCTGCGGCTCAAGGGCGGCCAGACGTTCATGGAGCGCTACCACCCGCTGGGCGCGCTCGCCCCGCGCGACGTGGTGGCGCGCGCCATCGACGCGGAGATGAAGCGCACCGGCGACGAGTGCGTGTACCTGGACATGACGCACATGGGGCGGGCCTTCCTCGCCGAGCGCTTCCCCAACATCTACGCCACCTGCAAGGCCTTCAACATCGACATCGCCGTGCAGCCCATCCCCGTGGTGCCGGCGGCCCACTACCAGTGCGGCGGCGTGGTGACGGACCTCCACGGGCGCACCAACGTGCCGGGCCTCTACGCCATCGGCGAGGTCACCTGCACGGGCCTGCACGGCGCCAACCGGCTCGCGTCCAACTCGCTGCTGGAGGGGCTGGTCTTCGGGCACCGCGCGGTGAAGATGGCGGTGGAGGAGCTGGCGTCGCTGCCCACGCCCCGCGAGGACCCGCCGGAGTGGGACCCCGGCAGCGCGGTGGAGTCCGACGAGAGCGTCGTCGTCAGCCACAACTGGGACGAGATCCGCCGGCTGATGTGGAACTACGTGGGCATCGTCCGCACGGACAAGCGGTTGATGCGCGCCCGGCGCCGGCTGCAGCTGCTGCGCGAGGAGATTCGCGACTACTACTGGCGCTTCAAGGTGACCCGGGACGTCATCGAGCTGCGCAACATCGCGGACGTGGCGATGCTCATCGTCGACTGCGCCGCGCGCCGCAAGGAGAGCCGGGGGCTGCACTACACGCTCGACTACCCCCACGCCGACGACCACCACGGCCCACGCGACACCATCCTCTCGCGGGAGTTCTGAGCCGTCATGTCCTCCGGCCCTCGCCACATCCTCGATGATCCGCGCGGACCTCCCGGCCCCGAAGGCCCGGGAGGAGGTCCCCCCTTCGCGCCCCCCGCCTCCTTCAAGCCGGTGCTCCCACGGCCGTGGGTCTGCTACGCCATCATCGGCCTGTCGGTGCTCATGTTCGTGCTGGAGGAGGCGCGCGTGCTGCCCTCCTTCGGCACGCGGACCCTGCCCTTGCTGGCGCTGTATGGCCCCGCGGTCCAGGCGGGACAGTACTGGCGGCTGCTGGGCGCCGCGGTGGAGCACGGCGGCATCCTCCACCTGGTCTTCAACATGTCCGTCGTCGTGACGCTGGGCTTCACGCTGGAGCGCGGCATCGGCGGCCTGCGCTTCCTGGGGCTGTCGCTCGTCACGGCGCTGGGCGCGTCCGCCTTCTCGCTGCTGTTCAACTTCGACACGCCCATGGTGGGCGCCTCCGGGATGATTCTGGGGTGGGCCGGGGCCATGCTCTCCATCGCGACCCGGCAGGGACGGCGCGAGCTGGGCATCTGGCTGGTGCAGGTGGCCGTGCTCAGCCTGCTGCCCTTCGTGAGCTGGTCGGGGCACCTGGGCGGCTTCCTCTTCGGCCTGCCATGCGGGCTCGCCCTGCGCATGGGCCGACAGGTGTACGCCAGGGCCCTGCCCATCATCCTCTTCCTGACGGCCATCGTCGCCCTCTATGCGGCCCACCCCGAGAAGCGCGGAGGCTTCTGAGATGCGCGTGCGAAGCGTCTGCGTGTTCTGCGGCTCACGCCCCGGCAACCACCCGGAGTACACGGAGGCGGCGCGACTGCTGGGCACGGAGCTGGCGCGCCAGGGGCTGACGCTCGTCTACGGCGGGGCCAGCGTGGGCCTCATGGGGACGGTGGCGAGCGCCGCGCTGAGCGCGGGCGGCCAGGTGCTCGGCGTGCTGCCGGACTTCCTGGGCGCGCGGGAGATTGCCCACCTGGGCCTGACGGAGTTCCTCCGCGTCGGCTCCATGCACGAGCGCAAGGCCCTCATGGCGGAGCGCTCGGACGCGTTCATCGCCCTGCCCGGGGGCTTCGGGACGCTGGACGAGCTGTTCGAAATCGTCACCTGGGCGCAGCTCGGCCTGCATCGCAAGCCCATGGGGCTGCTGGACACGCGGGGCTTCTACCAGCCCCTGCTGGCCATGGCCCGGCACATGGCGGACGCGGGCTTCGTGCCGCCCGAGCAGGCCCTGCCCTTCGCGGTGAGTGACTCGCCCGCGGAGCTGGTGGCGCGGCTGCTCGCCGGCCCCACCCTGACGGTGACGGAGAAGTGGCTGAAGCGCCCCGAGCAGACGTGAGACGCGCCCGCGCCTACTCCGCGGCCACCGTGAGCTGCGCCTGACCGAGCGACGAGGCCAGGCGGAACGTCACCTCGGTCGTGCCGGGGGGAATCACGGGCTCGCCGTTGGCCATCTGCGTGGGGAACTGCACCTCGTAGCCCACCCAGAACACGCTCGTGTACGGGTAGTACGCGCGCATCTCCAGGTCCGCGCGGCCCAGCCGGCGGATGCGCGAGGGCGTCACCTCGCCCGCGGGCGTCACCAGCGCCATGCGCCAGATGGAGCGCTTGAAGTCGAAGTCGAGGTACCGGTAGTCGTTGACGTGCACGCCCAGGAAGAACTCGTGGACCTGCGCGGCCTCCGCGCGCTCCTCCGACAGCAGCTGTTCCACCTTGGGGGCGGGCAGCATCTGGAAGACGGCCTGGCGCTTCACCCGCGCCTCGCGGAAGCGCGGCGTCTGCAGCGTCACGCCCGCGAACAGCCGCGTGTCGAAGCCGTCGTAGATCTCCTCCTGGCCGGAGTACCGCGCGAGCAACGTCCGGTACGCCTGCTCCGCGCGCTCGTCCTGGAGCTTGGGCGCCTGCTCGCCCACGGCGGGGGGCACGGTGGAACAACCGGACAACAGGCCCCCCAACACCCCGACGACGAGAAGCTTCTTCACGGAATGAAGTCCTTGCGGGTGAACAACGTGGTGAGCCGGTGGCCCGCGGCCTCCACCGCCTCACGTCCACCCTCGAGCCTGTCC
This sequence comes from Myxococcus stipitatus, assembly GCF_021412625.1. Next base: position 148,184 of record NZ_JAKCFI010000012.1, read on the forward strand.
ACCAGGGCGAAGGCGCCCAGCACCGTCAGCCCCTCGGATTGGGCCCGCTCGATGGCCTTGAGCGTGGAACCGCCCGTCGTGACGACGTCCTCGACGATGGCCACCTTCGCGCCCGCGCCCAGCCCGCTCAGGCCCTCGATCCACTGGCCGGTGCCATGGCCCTTGGGCTCCTTGCGGACGATGAAGGCCGACAGCGGGTAGCCGGACAGGTAGCCGGTGAGGCTCACCGCGGAGGCCAGCGGATCCGCGCCGAGCGTCAGCCCGCCCACGCCCACCGCCTCCGGGGCCTCGCGGCGGATGGCGTCCAGGAACAGCCGGCCGATGAGGAAGTGCCCCTCGGCCAGGAGCGCCGTGCGCTTGCAGTCGATGTAGAAGTCCGACTCCTTGCCGGACGAGAGGACGACGCGGCGACGCTCGAAGGAGCGCTGGGTGAGCAGCTCCAGCAGCCGCGCGCGATCACGCACCAGGGCATCCGCGAACACCTAGAGTCCCTCCAGGTAGGCCACCAGCTCCGACGAGTAGCGCAGCTGCATGAGCAGCTCGGCCCGCCTCGACTCGTCCAGTGACGCGAAGACATCCGCCAGCAGCGACAGGTCCTGGTTGATGGCGCCCAGCCGCTGGGAGACGTCCGCGGCCAGCTCGTCCGCGTCGATCTCCTCCTCCACGCCCTCCGGCGCCAGCGACTCCTCGGTCGCGAGCGCCTTCTCCAGCATGTCCGCCACGGCGGCGCTCAGGCGCCCCTGGGCCTCGAGCTGCTCGCGCTTGGCCTCCAGGACCTCCGGCTCCACCGGCGTGGCGTGGATGGCCTCCGCCAGCGACATGAGGAGCGCGTCCTCGTCCGACAGGTCCGTGTGGACACGCGCCTGGACGGCGTCGCGCTTGAGGAACCGCAGCGCCGCCACGCGCCGGAAGCCACACACCAGCTGGAAGCGCTCGCCTCCGAGCGGACGCACGTCCACCGGGAACAGCTGCCCCAACCGGGCGATGTCCGTGGCCAGGCCCGACACGTCGCCCTCCGGCCGCAGCCGGAACGACACGTCGTCCTCGAGCCGCTCCAGCGGCATCAGCACCGTCACCACGCGCCCCGCCAGGCGCTCCTCGGGAGCCTCCAGCGGCTCGAACTCCTCGGAGTCCCCGTCTCCGCCATCCGAGGCGGACGCCACCTGCGCGCCGTCCGCCGTCCCGGAGACCCCGTTGCCCGCGACGTGCGCCGGCTCGGGCTCCGCTGGCGTCACCGGGGCCACGGGAGGCTCGGGGGCCTCGCTCCGCGGCTCCTCGACGGACGCGGCGCCGCTCACGGCGGCCTCCGCGCCAGCCTGTTCCAGGGACGTCGTCACCTCCGGCGTCGGGGTGGCCTGGGCAGACGACTCCCCCTCCCCCGCGCGGGACTCCTCCGACGACGGCCGAGCCTCGGCGCTCACCCCACCTTCGGGCGCGCCTTCGCCGCCGCGCGCCGAGACCTGCTCGGACGTCGACGACGAGCCCCCGTCCGGAGATCCCGGCATCCCTTCCTGTCCGTCAACCCTGTGCTCGGCGTCCATGGTGGCACCCCTATCCTACCCGCGCCCCGCGCCACCGGAGGTCCGGCGGCGTGGGAGGCGGGCTCTAGCGGGTCTTCTTCTTCACCACGACCTTCTTCTTCGCGCCAGCACCCACCGCGAAGGGCGTTGGCGGTTCGGCAGAGGCCGTCTGCTCCGCGACCGGGGCCGGAGCGGCCGCGCGCGTCTCCGCCCGGGGAGGCGGGGGAGGCGGCAGGGGCTTGCTCGCGGGCGGACGCGCGGCGGGCGGCGGCGGAGGCGTGGGCCGCGACACCACCGTGGCCTGCGTGGGCCGGGCGGGCGCCGTGGGCGGGCGGGGAGGCGTGGACGACGGCCGGGACGGCGTCGTCGTGGGACGCGTCACGGCGGTGGGGCGCGCCACGACGGGGCGCTCCGCCGGGAGCCGACCGGGCTCCACGTCGCCCATGTCGACGCGGCCGCGGAAGCTGGCGCCGTCCACGATGATGACGCGGGGGGCGTGGATGTCGCCCACCATGCGGCCCTCGCGGGTCAGCTCCACGCTCTCGGTGGCGTTGATGTTGCCCACCACCACGCCGCTGACGATGGCGTTCTTCACCGCCACGTTCGCCTTCACCACGCCCGAGGGCTCCACGATGAGGGTCCGGCTGAGCGTCAGCTCACCCTCCACGCGGCCCCGGACCGTGAGGTCCTCGTCACCCGTCAACTTGCCGCTGATGAGGATGGAAGGCCCCACCACGGTGTTGTTGACGGCGTCTGCGTTCAACTCCTTGGGGGTGGCCACGAATCAGCGCTCCTTCATGTCCATGTCGACGTTGCCCTTGAAGGAGGCACCGTCGGCGATGAGGATGCGCGGGGCCTTGATGTCGCCCACCACGCGGCAGTCGGTCTTCAGCTCGACCTTGTCGCTGGCGACGATGTTGCCCGTCACGCGGCCGGCGATCTCCACGTTCTGCGTCTCGATGTCCGCCTCGACGACGCCGCTGCCCTCCACGTAGAGGCTCTCCTTGAGGGAGATCTTCCCCTTCACGGTGCCCTGGATGACCAGATCCTCGTCCCCGGAGATTTCCCCGTCGATGACGATGCTCGAACCGATGACCGTATTCGCCATGAGTGTTGTCCGCCCCTCTCGAAAGGTGTGTGCCGTGCCGCGCGCGGCGTGAGCTTCAGATGTCGTCCGGCAGCTTCACGTCCATCTCGATGGAGCCGTTGAACACGGCCCCATCCTCGATGACGACGCGAGGCGCCTTGATGTCGCCGGCCACCTTGGCCGAAGCGTTGATGGCCACCCGGGTGGAGGCGTCGATGTTGCCGCTCGCCTCGCCGTTGATGGTCAACTCCTCGGCCCGGATGTCCGCCTGCACCTTGCCGGTGCTCTCGATGGTGAGGTGGTTCTTCAGGGCAATCTGCCCCTCCACCCGCCCCTCGATGACCAGGTCCCCACCTCCCGTGAGGTTGCCCTTGATGACGATGCCCTTGCCGATGATGCCCGTTTCACCCTGTGCCATGCGGTGACCTCACCCAGAGCCCGCGCTCCCACCGAGGAGCCGAGCGCCTTGATTATGTCAGAGATGCGCGGAGATCCAGCCGGAGATATCCCGGAACACGTCGGCGCGCCCCACCTCGTTGAGCGGCTCGTGCTTCATCCCCGGGTACTCCAGGAACTTCTTGTCCGTCGAGCCCGCCGCCTCGAAGAAGGCCTTCGCCGCCGCCGGGGACGCCACGCCGTCCGCCGCGCCGCACAGGACGAACAGCGGTACTCGAATCTTCGACGCCAGCGGCAGCACGTCCTCCTGGGCCCGCGTGGACTCGACGAACCAGCGGGGCGTGGCGACGGTCAGGTAGAGCGGGTCCTCGCGGGTGATGCGCTGGACCTCCACGTCCGTGGTCAGGTCCTCCACCTTGAGGCCGGAGTCGATGCCCAGCCACGGCACCACCTTGCCCACCGCGCGCGCGGCCAGCACCTTCACCGCCGGAGGGGTGATGGCCAGCTTGAAGTACGGCGCGGACAGCACCAGCCCGGACAGGCCCTCCACGGCGCGGGCGCCCACCCAGTGGGCCGCCATCAGCCCGCCGTGGCTGTGACCCAGCGCGAAGAGCTTCTTGCCGCCGGAGGCCGCGCGCACGCGCTCCCAGAACACCTCCAGGTCGTCGACGTAGTACTGCCACTTCTCGCTGTAGGCCCGGCGGCCCTCCGCGCGGCCGTGGCCGCGGTAGTCGAAGCCGTGCACCGCGAAGCCGTCCGCCAGGAGCGCCGTCTCGATGTACCGGTAGCGGCCGAAGTGGTCGCCATAACCGTGGATGATCGCGACGTGCGCGCGCGGCTCGGCGTCCGGGAGACTGCTGCGCCAGAAGAGCCGCGTCCCGTCCCTGCCGGTGAAGTAGCCTTCGTCATGACGCGCCATAGGGCTGACAACTTAGCGGCCCGGCGCACCCGTGGATAGCGCCTTGAGCTTGCGCTCCAGGACCTCGCGCTGGCCGGGGGCCTCGGCCGCCTCGGGGTCCAGCGTCAACACCTCCAGCGCCCGCCGCCACGCGCCCACGGCCTCCGCGCCCCGGGCGGCGCGCTGGTACGCGTCCCCCAGGTGCTCGAGGATGACCGGCTCGTCCGGGGACAGCGTGGAGGCGCGCTCGAGCGCGTCCACCGCGCGTGGCAGATCTCCCCTCCGGAAGTAGACCCACCCCAGGGAGTCCAGATAGGCCCCGGTGTCCGGGCGCAGCTCCAGCGCGCGCAGCACCAGCCGCTCCGCCTCGTCCAGGTCCTTGCCCGCCAGCGCCAGCAGGTAGCCCAGGAAGTTGAGCGCGGGGGCGTTGTCCGGATCGACCTCGAGGACGGCCCGCATGCGCGCCTGGGCGCTGGACAGGTCGCCCTGACGCTCGAAGGCGGCGCCGAGGACGTACTGGAGGTGTTCGTCGCGGGGGGCGCGCGCGACCGCGTCGCGCAGGAGCGACAGGGCCTCCGCGCCGCGCCCCTGTCGCTGCAGCGTGGCGGACAGCGCGTCGTACAGCACCGGCGAGGCGGAGCGCGCCAGGCCCTCCCTCAGCGTCTCCACCGCGCGCGCGGACGCCCCACCCCGCTCCAGCGCCCGGGCATACTGGGCGCGCGTCTCCGGGTCCTCCGGCGCGTGCTGGAGCGCGGCGCGCAGGAGCGCGAGCGCGGGGGCGTGCTCGCCCACCAGGGAGAGGCACCTGGCGCGCCGCAGGCGGGCATCCGGGAAGGTCTCCGAGCCCTCCGGCACCTCGGCGAAGGCGTCCGCGGCCTGCGCGAAGCGGCGCATCCGCTCGTGGACGAGGCCTGCGTAGTAGGCCAGCCGAGGCTCGTCGGCGACGGTGCGCCGGGCGGAGTCCAGCACCTCCGCCGCCGCGGTGGGCTCGCGGGCGGACAGGTAGCTGAAGGCCACCCGCACGGCCGTCTCCGGCTCCCCGGAGAGCGACAGCAAGCGGTCGAAGTACGCGCGCGCCCGGACGACGGAGCCCGCCTTGAGGGCGGAGCGCCCGGCGGCCAGCAGCACCTCGTGGCTGTCCGGCTCGCGCTCCAGCGCCCGCGCGAGCGTCTCCTCCGACAGGGCTGGACGCCCCGTCTCCTCGTAGAGCCGCGCGAGCGTCCCCAGCACCTCCACGTCGCCCGGGTCCCGGGCGGCGGCCTCCACGAGCAGCCGCTCCGCCCGGTGGGCATCGCCGCGCTCCGCCAGGGCCAGCCCCAGGCGGCGGTAGCCGGACGCCTCGCCCGGCAGCGCCCGGGCCAGCGACTCCACCACCTTCACGGCCTCGTCCTCGGCGGACGACTCCAGGTAGAGCTGCGCGAGCACGAGGTACGCCTCCGGCTCGCGGGGCTTGAGCGCGATGGCGCGCCGCAGGTGCAGCCGGGCCCGGGTGAGCCGGCCGGACTCCAGCAGCACGCGGCCCAGCAGCACGTGGGCCGGGTAGTACGCCGGGGAGCGCTCCACCGCGCGGCGCAGCTCGCGCTCCGCCTTCTCCAGGTCTCCGAGCCGGGCGTACTCCTCCGCCAGCCGCGTGAGCAGCAGCGGGTGCCCGTCGTCGGTGGCGAGCGCCAGCCGCAGCGCGTCCACCGCGGCGCGGTGGTCCCCGTCGTGGTGGGCCAGCCTCGCCCGCAGGTAGTGGCCGTAGCTGGCCGACGAGGCGAAGGCCCCCTCGTCCGACGCCGCCGCGTCCATGGCCTCGCGCATGGCCTCGCGGTCCACGTGCGGGCGACGCGGCGGAGGGGCCGCGAGCGCGGCCGTCCCCAGAAGGGCGGCGAGCAGGACGGAGGCGGGGCGGCGGAAGGGGCTCACGCGAGACGAAGTCTAGCGCGGCCCCCGGCGCCGTGCAGGTGGCTCAGGCCGCTTCCGGAGGCGGCGCCCCCAGCTTCTCCAGCAACTTCTCCACCGGGTCGCTGTCCTGGCTCACGTCCGCCACTGCCGACCGGTACTCGGTGTCCGTCGCCCGCTCCACGTCGGGGAGCAGCCGGCTGATGACGTTGCGAGCGGCCTCCGCGTTGCACTCGGGCAGGACGACGACGAACACACCGGCGCCCAGGTGGGAGATGGCATCCGGGTGGCGCACCCGCTTGCGCATGACGTCCGCGATGTTGCCAGGCACCGGCTCCACGGGGCGGTCGGGCCGCAGCACCGCCAGGCTCAGGGCCCGGTGGTAGCGCCGGCTGCGCGCCAGCTCCTGCTCCAGTCGCAGCAGCAGCCCGCGCCGGTCATGCAGGCCGGTGGCGGGGTCGCTCCCGGTGCGGCGCTGCAGCGTGGGAGCGGACTTGTCGCGCTCCTGCTGCTCGCGCTCGCCCTGGCGCAGCTTGAGGGCGCGTTCGGTGCGGTTGAGCAGCTCCACCGCGTTGAAGGGCTTGCTCATGTAGTCCACCGCGCCCAGGTTCAGCGAGCGGACCTTCTCCGCGACGCCCTGGTGCGCGGACAGCAGGATGACGGGGATGTGGGCCGTGTCCGACGAGGACTTCAGCGCCATGGCCGCGTCCAGGCCGTCCAGCTTGGGCAGGAACACGTCCATCACCACCAGGTCCGGCCGCTGCGCGCGCGCCCGGGCCAGGCCCTCCGCGCCGTCGCGCGCCACCTCCACGCGGTACTTCGAGCGCAGCACCTCCGACAGCACGGCGGCGATCTCCGGCTCGTCCTCCACCACCAGCACGCGCGGCTGCTCCGACACGGAGGTCGCCGCGATGACCGGCCGCGGGTTGCGAGGCGCCTCCTGCGCGAGCGGCAGCGTGAAGACGAACAGGCAGCCGTGCTCCGGCGGGCTCTCCGCCCAGATCTCCCCGCCGTGCAGCTCCACGAACTCCTTGCAGATGGCCAGTCCCAGCCCCGTGCCCTTGCCGCCGTGGCGGTAGCGGTCGAACACCAGGTGCAGCTCGTCCTGGGGGATGCCCACGCCGTCGTCCTGGACGCAGACCTTCGCCGCGTCGCCGTCCGGCCGGGCCAGCCGCCGGGTGGAGACCACCACCTCCCCCGCGTCGCGCGCGTGGTGGATGGCGTTGGTGATGAGGTTCTGCAGCACCTCGTGCAGCTTCACCTCGTCGCCGATGAGCATCAGGCTGTCGGGGCAGTCGGCCCGCAGCGCCACACCCCGCTCGGCCGCGAGGATCTCCAGCTCGTTGACCGCGTCCCGGCACAACTGCGCCACGTCCAGCACGCGCGGCTCGATGGACAGCCGCGCCGCCTCGCCCTTGCCCTTCTCCAGCAGCGACTCGACCAAGCCGAGGATCTTCTTGCCCTGGCGGATCATCGCCTCCGCCGACTGCTTCTGCTGCGACTCCAGCGGCCCCTCGAGGAGCAGTCGCCCGTGGCCCAGCAGCACCTGGAGCGGCGCGCGCAGGTCGTGGCTCACCACGGCGATGATCTCGTCCTTGAGCCGGTTGAGTTCCTTCAGGCGGCGGTTGGCCTCGAGCAGCTCGTGGTAGCGCTCGACGTAGGCCAGCTCCAGGTCCTCGCGCTTCTTCTTCACCGCCGTGTGCAGGCGCGCGTTGCGGATGGAGTTGGCCAGCACGCCCGCCACGGCCTGGGTGAACTCCTGCTCGTCCCGGCCGAAGGAGGCGTCCATGCGGGACATGCGCAGGAACAGCGCGCCCAGCAGGTCGTCCTGGCAGATGAGCGGCTGCACCAGGATGGACTTCACGCCCAGGGGGACGAGGGACGTCCGCACCTCCGCCATGAGCGGATCCCGCTGCGCCTCCTCGATGAGCACCGGCTCGCGCGTCTCCAGCGCCCGGCGCAGCTCCGGGTAGCGCGCCACCTCGATGTCCAGTTGGACCAGGCTGGGGTCCTCCTGCGTCGCCACCACGCGGCCCGTGCGCGCGTGGCTCCCCTCCACCAGCACCACCGAGCAGCGGTCCGTGCCGGTGACCCGCCCCACCTTGTCCACCGCGATGCGGAGGATCTCCTCCAGCTCCAGCGAGCTGGTCGCCGCCTGGGTGATCTCCAGGAGCATGCCCATGCGCATGCGCACCCGCTCCTCACGGTCGCGCATCCGCCCGGCGCGCAGCGCCGCCTCCAGGCGCGGCACCACCTCGTCCGCGCCGCGGATCCAGTCGTCCACCGCCAGCCGCTTGAACGCCTCCGCCGAGCGCGCCTTGCCCAGGTCCACCAGCACCGGCACCCGCTGGAGCCGCTCGACGCGGCGCAGCGACTCGAGCAGCTCCGCGGCGCGCTTGGCCGTCGCGGACAGCAGCACGACCTCCGGCTGCAGCGAGTCCGCCGCCGCCTCCAGCCCGCTCTCGCGCTCCGCCGCCGCGCAGTGATAGCCGCTCGCGGTCAGCCGCTCCATGAGCGCGTCGCCGGCCTCCTTGCCCGCGACCACCAGCACGCGTCCACGCTGCTCCGGCTGCTGCATCTCGACTCTCACAGTGAACCTCGCGCCCGGCAGTCCCGTCGAGGGACCGGATGGGGAGGCTGCAAAAACCCGCTGAGTGCGTAAGGGTTCATGGTTCGAGTCCCGATCATGCCGTTGATCCGGTCCGTGGGCCAGAGCGGCGCACATCCAGACAGGCCAGGAAAAGTGTGTACGGCCGAGAGGGGGCCCCGCCCATCGTGGCTTTCCGCAGTGGACATGCGAGCCCCCTCGCGTGCCCCCCGAGCGACCTCGGGCGTCTGTGGCGCGCCGGCGCCGTGGGGGCGCCCCGGAACGTCGAGGCGCGCGGAAACTTCCCGACCCGGCCCATCCCACGTGGGGCCGCTCGTCGGGCGTGCGTGCCATCGAGCCCTCGTCGTGCGTTCATTCCGGGTCCTCGTCCACCTGGGCTGCGACCTGACGCCCCCCGCCCTGGCGCGTCCGATGCGCCAGCCGGACCGCGCGGCTATCACGGTCCACGCGCGAGCGCGCAGGGAATCCGCACCTGGAGGGGCGATTGCCAGGGAGATGTCGGGCGGGGAGGGAGCGAGGTAGAGTGCGGTGCCATGCTCCACTCTCCTGTGAATCGGCGTGCCTGGCGCACGGTCCTCGTCCTCGCATCCAGTCTGCTCGCGGCCTGCGGCGGGGATCCGCCGCCGCCCACGCCGGACCCTCCGCAGGTGACGCTGCTCATCCCGGAGCAGAACGTCGCGGGGACCGGGCTCAAGTTCAACGTCACCGTGACGGGCTGCGACGCGGTGAGCGCGCTGAACATCTACGACCGGACCACGTTCCTCAAGACGCTCCCCTACGCCACCGGCACCGCCAACCTGGAGCTGCTGGCGAGCGACATCCGGTACAGCGATCCGCTGGTGGGCATCGCCGCGAGCCTGTCGCTGGTCGCCGAGGCCGTCTGCGATGACGGCCGGAAGGGCTCGTCCCTGCCCCAGGCGGCCACCTTCTTCCCGGTCAGCAAGGTCGTGGATGATCCCGAGGGCATCAACCTCTACAGCCATCCGCTCGCCATCGACGGCAGCGGCAGCACCATCTCCTTCCTGAGCTGCGCCAAGAAGTCCCGCGCGACCGACCTGGAGCGGATGTACCGCCACGGCGCCACCGGCGGCGTGGGCACGACCATCACCGTGCCCTTCCCCTGCAACGCCTCCACGGAAATCACCCCGCGCCATGGCACCACCAAGAAGCGGTGGGTCTGGACCCCCGACTCGGGCGCGTTCGCCATCGACGACACCTTCAAGGTGGTCTCGCAGACGGTCTCGACGATGAAGATCGACTCGCTCGTGGTGCTTCCGGATGGCGACGCGCTCATCCGCACCAAGGCGATGGAGCTCATCCGCATCGCCCACGAATCCTCGGGCGGGCTCGGCCTGGGCGAGCAGAAGTGGCGCTACGTCCGCGATACCGCCGTGGCCTTCGGGATGGCGCAACCGCTCGTCACGGGCGACAACACCGCCCTGGTCGTCTCGCAGATGCCCTTCGTCGGCAACCAGGCGCAGATCATCCTCGAGGTGATCGACCTGAGCACCGGCGCGCTGCGCGCCACGTACACGAAGGAGGACTACGTGGGCGTCGACGCGGAGCCCCCGGTCCCCGTGGCGGGGTTCAGCTCCGACGGCGCCGTGCTCTACCTGGGCTTCGTCACCGGGTCGAACCAGTCGCAGATCTCCGCGTGCGTCGCGGTGGCCGAGGGCTGCAAGGGCACCGCCTCCAAGTGGGCCCGCTCGGTCACCGGCAGGGTGACGGGCATCATCCCGTACGCCGCCGGCAGCCGCGTCGCCGCCGTCGCCACGCAGCACGTCTGGTCGTTGGACGCCGCCACGGGGGCCGTCCGCAACCGCGAGCAGCGCTCGGTGGACGCCAACGGCGCGCTCCACGTCCGCCAGCTCATCGTGCCGAACCAGTCCACGGACCTGTACTTCCTCAACGCCCCCGCCAACACCACCGGCCAGGCGGCCACCCTGCCGCTGGAGATCGTCGCGGTCGATCAGCAGGCGGGCACCGACGGCCAGGCGCGTGAGCTGTACCGCTACCAGGTCCCCGTCTCCATGGGCGCGTCGCTGGACGACTCGAACCGGCTCTGGCTGCGCACCGGCGTCAAGCTCGTCCAGACCCAGCCGTCGACGCAGTACCGCAGCGCGCGTCCTGTGCAGTAGCCGTTCGCGCGAAGGGCACGGCGCGCGCAAGCCCGCGCGCGCCGTGTCGGGCTCCGCTCAGGCCCGCTCGGCGACGAGGAGGGCCTCGACGTTGCCCGCGGGCCCCGGCACCGGGGAGTCCATCACCCCGCGCACGGTGAGCCCCTGCTCGCGAACGAAGGCTGTCACCGTGTCGATGGCGTCCTGCCGGGCGGCGGCATCCCGGACGACGCCGCCCTTGCCCACGCGCTCCGGCCCCACCTCGAACTGGGGCTTCACCAGCGCCGCGAGCAGTCCTCCCGGCTCCAGGAAGGGCAGCACGGAGGGCAGCACCTGGGTGAGCGAGATGAAGCTGACGTCGATGACCACCACGCCGACCTTCTCCGGCAGGTCCTCTTCCGTCAGGTAGCGCGCGTTGACGCGCTCGCGCGAGCGCACGCGCGGGTCCGTGCGCAGCTTCTCGTGGAGCTGGCCATACCCCACGTCGATGGCGTGCACCCGCACCGCGCCGTGCTGGAGCAGGCAGTCGGTGAAGCCGCCGGTGCTCGCGCCGATGTCCGCGCCCACCTTGCCGCGCACGTCCAGGCCGAAGCGATCGATGGCGCCCTTCAGCTTCAACCCACCCCGGGACACATAGGGGAGCACCTCGCCCTTGAGGCGCAGCTCCGCCTCCACCGGCACCAGCGAGCCCGGCTTGTCCACCCGCTGGTCCGCCACCACCACCTGCCCGGCGAGGATGAGGGCCTGCGCCTTGGTGCGCGACTCGGCCAGGCCCCGCTCCACCACCAGCACGTCGAGACGCTCCTTGCGAGGCTTCATCGCGCGCTCCCCTCCAGCAGCCTGCGCCCCGCGTGGCGCAGGCCGGCGGCGTCCAGGCCCAGCTCCGCCCGCTGGACCCGCGCATCCCCGTGCGGGACGAAGGCGTCCGGCATGCCCAGGACACGGACACGCGGCGCGACGCCACGCTCCGCGTAGAGCTCCAGCACCGCGCTCCCCAGCCCGCCGCGCGTCGTCCCCTCCTCCGCCACCACCACGTGGCCACACGCGGCGGCCTCGAGGAGGGCGGCCTCGTCGAGCGGCGAGGCCCCTCGCGCGTCGAGCACGCTCCACGCCGGCTCCTCGCGCGCGGCCTCCAGCGCCGCCAGCCCCAGCGGGCCGAGCGTCACCAGCGTCAGGCGGGGGTTCTCCACCCGGCGCAGCCAGCGCGCGCCGTCCAGGGGCGCCGCCCCCACCTGGACCTCGGGAGGCAGGGCCGGGAGCGTTCCGCGCGGGAAGCGGATGACGGAGGGCGTGGGCGCCGCCAGCGCGGTGGCCAGCATGGGGGCCAGGTCCTCGCCCACCACGGGCGCCCACTGGCGCAGCTCCGGCAGGGGACGCAGCGACGCCACGTCGTACGTGCCCTGGTGCGTGGCGCCGTCCGCGCCCACCAGCCCCGCGCGGTCCACCGCGAAGACCACGGGCAGGCCCGGCAGGCAGACATCGTGGATGATCTGGTCGTACGCGCGCTGCAGGAAGGTGGAGTAGATGCAGCACACCGGACGCGCGCCCGCGGCGGCGAGCCCCGCGCAGAAGGTGACGGCGTGCTGTTCGGCGATGCCCACGTCGTGCACGCGGTCCGGGAACCGCGCCTTCAACGCGTTGAGCGCCGAGCCCTCCAGCATGGCCGGCGTCACCGCGACGACGCGAGGGTCTTCCGCCATCGCCTCCTCCAGCACCGAGGCGAAGGCCTCGCTGAAGGTGCGCTGGCCGCCACGCGAGCGCACCAGCTTCCCATCGCGCCACTCGTAGGGCCCCATGGCGTGGCCGCGCGTCTGAGCGTCCGCCTCCGCGGGGGGAAAGCCCCGGCCCTTCTGCGTCAGCGCGTGCACCACCACTGGCCGCGTGGACGCGCGGGCCTCGCGCAACGCGCGCACCAGCGCGCCCAGGTCATGCCCGTCCACCGGCCCCACGTACGTGAAGCCCAACCCCTCGAAGAAGTCTCGCGCGCCCCGGGTGCGCAGCAGCGAGGGGATGGCGCCCACGTTGGCGCTGATGGACATCTGGTTGTCGTTGAGCACCACGACCAGCGGCAGGTGGCTGCCCCCCGCGTTGTTCAACCCCTCGAACGTGAGGCCCCCCGTCAGTCCTCCATCCCCCAGCACCGCCACCACGTGGCCCCGCTGGCCCAGCATCCGCCGCCCCTCCAGCACCCCGAGGGCTGCGGACACCGCCGTACACGAGTGCCCCGCGAGCAGCGCGTCGTGCGGGCTCTCCCGCGGGTCGAGGAACGGCGCCACGCCGCCGGCCTGCCGCAGCGTGAGCATCCGCTCGCGACGCCCCGTCAGCAGCTTGTGCGCATAGGCCTGATGGCCCACGTCGAACAGGATGGCGTCCGTGGGCGAATGGAAGACCCGGTGCAACGCGACGATGAGCTCCACCGCGCCCAGCGAGGCGCCGAGGTGACCGCCCACCCGCCCGCAGATGGCGATGATGTCCTCCCGAAGCTCCGCGCACAGCTGGGGCAACGCCTCTTCGGGAAGCGCCCGGACATCCGACGGCGAGGCGATGCGCGCCAGCAGCTCCTCCATCAAGTCTTCCGCTCCACCGCGTAGCGCGCCAGCGCCGCCAGCGGGCCCCCCTCGCCCTCCAGCGGACGCACGGCCTCCATGGCCAGGGCCACCTGCTCGTTCGCCATGCGCCGCGAGTCCTCCAGCCCCACCACCGCCGGGAACGTGAAGCGCCCCGCCTCCGCGTCCGCGCCCGCGGGCTTGCCCAGCTGCTCGCGCGTGGCCGTCACGTCCAGCACGTCGTCGGCGATCTGGAAGGCCAGCCCCACCGCGTCGCCGTAGATCTGCGCCCGCGCCAGGGCCTCGCCGTCACCGCCGCCCGCCAGAGCCCCCATGCGACACGCGGCGCGGATCAACGCCCCGGTCTTCAGCCGGTGCATCCGCACCAGATAGTCGAGCGCCGCGGGGCGGTCCTCCGCGGTGTCCAGCACCTGCCCGCCCACCATGCCGGCGGCGCCCGCGGCCACCGCCAGCTCGCGACAGAGCGCGGCGCGAACCGGCTCCGGCCCGTCCGCCACCAGCGCGAAGGCCTCGGTCAACAGCGCGTCGCCCGCGAGGATGGCCATGGCCTCGCCGTACACCTTGTGATTGGTGGGCCGCCCCCGGCGGAAGTCGTCGTCGTCCATGGCCGGCAGGTCGTCATGCACGAGCGAGTACGTGTGGACGTACTCGAGTGAACACGCCGCGTCCCCCGCCACCGGCGACACGAGCGACGCGCGCGCCACCGTGTCCGCGAAGGCGAGGCAGAGGATGGGGCGCAGCCGCTTGCCCCCCGCCAGCAACGAATAGCGCATGGACTCCAGGAGCCGCGCGGGCGCGCCCGCCGGTCCGAGCCGCTCCACGCGCTCTCGCAACATCGTCTCCACCCGGGCCGACTGGGTGGTCAGGAAGGTATCCAGGTCGAAGGAGGCCAACCGTCACTACTCCTCTAGGTCGCCGCGGACGACACGAGCTCGCGGATACGTCCGACGAGCTTCTCGATGTCCAGGGGCTTGACGAAATAGTCCGCGGCGCCGACCTCCCGGCCGCGCCGCTTGTCCTCGGAATCCCCTCGTCCGCTGATGAAGATGATGGGGATGTCCCGGAAGTGCTCGTTCTTCTTCACCGCCTTGCACAACTCGAAGCCGTCGATCCAGGACATGTTCACGTCCAGGAGGATGGCTTGCGGGCGGTGGAGCTGCAGGGAGGCGATCAACCGCAACCCGTTCGCCGCGAGGGTGACCTCGAAGCCCTCGTCCTCCAGGGCCGCGGCGAGCAGCTCTCGTGTGTCGCGGTCATCGTCGACGATGGTGATCTTCGGCTTCGACATGCCGGCACGTGGGCGTCCCGCACCGCCTAGAACGGGACGTCATCCTCCGGAGGAGGCCGGGGAGCGGGCGCCCGAGGCGCTGGCTGGGCCTGGGGGGACGGACGCGCCGCCACCGACAGGGGCGCCACCACGTCGTTGCCGTCCTCGTCCTGCAACAGCTGCTCGATGCGCTGCTCCGCCTCCGTGAGCAGCTTCTCGCCCCGCCGGACCAGCCGGATGCCTTCCTCGAACGCCTTGAGCGAGTCCTCCAGGGAGAGGTTGCCACTCTCCAACCGCCCCACCGTCTCCTCAAGACGGGCCACGACGTCCCCGTACTGGCTGGGAACCTCGGCCTCCGCCGCCTTGTCCGCCTTGGATGACTTGTCCGCCTTCGCCACTGGACTCCACCTCCCCATTCGGGGCGCGGGACTCTAGAGGGTGCCCCGTCAGCAGTCCACCGGGCCTTTCAAGGCGGTGACGGTGGCTTCGACTTCTTCACATCCGCCCAGCGTCTTCGCGCCATTCGCCGCGAGCTTGATGCCCAACCGCTCTCCCACCACCACGTCGGACGCGGACCGCACCACCCCCCCATCCCGCTGCCGGAACACCACGGAATAGCCGCGCGACATCACCTTGAGCGGACTCATCGCGTCCAGCCGCCCCTCCAGACGCTGGAACCGGCGCTGCGCATCCGCCAGCGCGCCCTGCTGGAGCGCCAGCAGCCGTGCCCGGTGTGCGGCCAGGCGAGCACGCTCGCGTCCCACGAGCGCCAACGGCGAGGCCCGCTCCAACCCCAGTCGCGCCGTGGACAGCGTCGCGTGCCGCGCCGCCACGTCCGCGCGCGCCGCCTCCGTCAAGCGCATGGCCAGCTTGAGCAGGTGCGCCCGCTGCTCCCCCAGCCGGGCTTGTGGACGGGCGCGCTGCAAACGCTCCGTCAAGGCCCGCAGCGACTCGCGGTGCTCGCGCACCCGAGGGCGCAGCACGCGCATCATCGACTCCACCTGTTCGGACAGGTGCAGCCGCTGGTGGTTGATGGCGCGCCGGGGGTCCTCCAGGCGAGAGGCCAGCTGCCCCTGTTCCTCGCGCAGCTCCAGGACGCGGCGCTCCATGGCGCGTCTCAACCGTCCGGCCTGCGTCGCCAGCGACAGCTCGAGGTCCGCGAGCACCGGCGCCAGCCGCTCCGCCGCCGCGCTGGGCGTGGGCGCGCGCCAGTCCGCCACGAAGTCGGAGATGGTGAAGTCGATCTCATGCCCGATGGCCGACACCACGGGCACCGGCGAGGCGAAGATGGCCCGCGCCACCTCCTCCTCGTTGAACGTCCACAGGTCCTCCACCGAGCCACCGCCGCGCGTCACGACGATGACGTCGACGTCGCGACGGCCCAGCCGGGCAATGGCCCTCGCGACCTCTGGCGCGGAGCCCTCGCCCTGCACGCGCGCGTCCGCGAGCAGCACGCTCAGCCGGGGATTGCGCGAGTGCAGCACGCGCAGGAAGTCCTGGAGCGCGGCGCCCGTGCGGCTCGTCACCACGCCGATGCGCTGGGGCAGGAACGGCAGCGGACGTGGGGGCCGCACGCGGCGCTCGCCGATGAGGCCCTCGGCCGCGAGCCGCGCCTTGAGCTGCTCGAAGGCGAGCGCCAGCGCGCCCTCCCCCACCGGCTCCAGCCGCGAGACGATGAGGCTGTAGCGGCCCTGGGGCTCGTACAGGTCGACGCTGCCCTCCGCCAGCACCTCCATGCCGTCGCGCAGCGCGAAGCGCATGCGCCCCGCCATCGACGCCCAGACCTTCGCGTCGATGGAGGCCGCGGAGTCCTTCAGCGAGAAGTACCAGTGCCCTCGCGCGTTCGCCCCACGGAAGCCCGTCACCTCGCCGCGCACCAGCACGCGCGCGAAGCGCGACTCCAGCGTCTGCTTGAGCTGACGCGTCAGCTCCCCCACCGTCAGCACCGAACGCTCGGGCTTCGGAGGAGGCGGCGGCGCCCCCTCCATGGGCCCCAACAGCCCCGTCCCGTCCGAATCGACGGGCGGCGCCGCCAGCTTCCGCGGAGGCGGCGCGGTGACGGCTGGGGGAGCCACCACCGCGCGCTCGGCCACGACGGGCGCGGGCGTGGGAGCCGGCGCGCCGAACAAATCCCCCTGCAGGCCGGAGACGACCGGGGGCGACTCGCCCCCCACGCCCTTGCGCTTCCTCATCGCGACAGCTTCTCGACCCAGGTCTTCGCCTTGTCGTGGTACTCGTCCTCGGGAGGCGTCATGGCCACGACGTCCTTGAACTTGGGCAGCGCCTCCTCGGGGCTGCCGTCCTTCAGGGAGTAGGCCAGGAGGTACAGGTCCTTCGCCTTCGCCTTGAGCTCGCTGATGATGTTGGTGGCGCCCGCGTGGCCCGGATCCGCCTGGAGCGCGCGGCGCGAGTACTCCATCGCCCGCGCCCACTGGCCGGCGGCCTTCGCCGCCGTGGCGCCCTTGTAGAAGATGGTGGCCGCGCGCGTGCCCGCGTTGCGCGCCATCTTGCTGGTGCGCCCGTCGGTGATCTCCTTGTCGAGCTGCAGCAGCTTCGACAAGCCCTTCGCGTCCAGGTCCTCCAGGCGCTTGTAGAGCGTGCCGAACTCCGTCATCTGCGCCAGCAACTTCTTGCACTGGGGCGTGCGGGCCATGCAGGCGTTGAGGATGGCCACCGCGCCGGACATGTCACCATCGCGGAAGCGATCCACCGCGGGCTCCCAGGGCTTGGGCGCGACGGTGGGCGCCACCGGCTTGGGCGCGTCACGGATCGCGATGGCCTGCACCGCCTGCTCGTTGATGAGCTTGGCGTCGCGGTGCTCGGGGAACGCCTTGATGACGTCGTCGGTGATGGCCTTCGAGGCATCCAGCTGGCCGCTGTCCAACGCGGTGCGGGCCTCGCGCGTGCGCTTGTCGGCCAGGTCCAACAGCTCGCGCTTCGTCGCGTTCACCTGCTCGTAGAGGAACTGGCTGTCGCTCGTCTGGGCGAGCGCCGCGGCGGCCACGCCCAGCTCGCTCTTCGCCAACGCCGCCCGGGCGTCCGTCAGCTTCTGCTGGATGGGAATCTCGCGCTTGGCGTGCTCCAGGTAGTCGCTCACGCCCGGATAGTCCGGGTTGGCGGCGGCCAGCTCCTCGAGCTTCGCCTTGGCCTCGACCCACTTGCCTTCACGGACGAGGTTCTTGGCCTCCTGGAAGACGGCGCTCAGCTCGCGCTTGATGGCGTCGCGCTTGCCGGCCTCCTGGGCCTCGATCTCGCTCGCCTGGATGTTCTTGACCTTCAGCACGACGAGCAGCGCGCAGAGCACGAAGACGATGCCGCCACCGAGCATCATCAGGCGCTTCTTGCGCAGCAGCTGCTCGGGGCTCGGCTCGGCCTTGCCCGAGAAGCGGGCGCTGCGCACGCGCCCCCCTTCCGGACGCGGCCCCGGACGCGCGGGCACCCCGCCTCGCGAGCTCCCGCCCGCGGAGGGCGCGGCACCGGGCCTGCGCGGCGGCGGGGCGGCCACCATCATCGTGGAGTTCGCCACGTCCTCGAAGCGCAGCTCCGTGTCGCCCAGCGTGATGACGTCGCCGTTGGCCAGGGGCGTCTCGTCCTCGATGACGTCGCCGTTGACCAGGGTCCCGTTGCCGGAGCCCAGGTCCTTCACGGCCCACCCCGCGCCCGCGCGCAGCACCATCACGTGCTTGCGGGACACGGACGTGTCCGGGATGCAGATGGGGTTATCGGCCGCTCGACCGATGACGTACTCGCCGTCTTCCAGCGAGAATTCATCACCGGCCTTGGGACCGGCGATGACGACGAGGCGGGAACCGGACGAGGCCGGCGCGGCGGCAACGGGAGCAGGCCGGCGCACCGCGGGGCGAGCTCCGGTCCCGCCCGTGGACGTCCCGGAAGGAGGCCTGCGACGAGCAGGAGGGGAACCGTTCGACATGGGGAATCACCGACTTCCTGAAATGAGCATGGGCTTATAGCTCATGCTCGAACGCCTTTTCCTGGGCGAGATTGTGGCAGCGATGCTCGGTCGTAGGGAAGCGCCTGCTCACTTCTTGCAGCGCCGCCCGGGCCTGTCGGGCGCTTCGGAACTGTACGCCGCGCTGGAATTCCAGCATGAGCTGGGCGCATTGGTGGTCCAGCTCCGCTGAAACCTGGGAGAGGCGGTAGCGGACGTCCTGGTAGAGGTCCGGCTTGTTGTCGAACGCCTCCAGGGTAATCCAGGCGAAGCGGTATTGCTGCCAGGCCCGGAAGAGGTTCTCCGCCCCTACCCCTCGGGTCTCGAAGTAGCGCCCCGCCGTGGCGACGTAGTCCCGCGCCAGGGACAACAGCTCCTCCGGGGGGAGCTCCGGGACGGGGATGATCTCCAGCCGGAGGTTCCACACCCGCCACGCCTCGTTACCTGGGGGGTTGCGCACGTTGTCGAAGACGAAGTGGTTCACCGCCCCGCGCCGGAGCAGCCGCGCCGGGAGGATGACCTCCAGCTCCCGCTCGGAGGTGGAGAGCGTATCCGGCGGCACCCAGCCGAGGTTCCCTCCGTTGAGGGCCATGCTCACCTCCTCCGAGGAGATGCCGCTGGCCTGATAGTGGAGGAGCGCCACCGCCCGCGTCGGCGCGACGAACTGGAAGTCGAAGGACTTCTCGTCGGAGTGGACCCACTTCACACCTTCCCCCACCCCGAACGAATCCGGCACGGGATCGACGCCCAGCGCCATGGGCTCGGGCCCGTTGGCGGATGCGCCCGTCACCGAGCGGAACGCCAGCACCAGGGTCCCCGAGGACGCCGCGAGGACGAACAGGGTGATGGTGATGGTCAAGAGCTTACGGGCCAGGGGGAGGCCACGCCACCAGAGGAGGACCTGGCCCGCGCGAGAGCTCGCGAGCTGCCGTCGACGTCGGGCGAGCTCCGCGGCGGTCGGCCCTCCCGGCTGCTTCATCGCGGCCAGGGCCGAGGACGAGATGCGGGGGACGACCTGGTGGGCGGGGGTCCGCGCGTCGTCCGGCTCGGGGCCGACGTTCGCGCCTGGAGCCTTCGCCACCACGGCGGCTGGCGAGGCCGCGAAGACGGGCGGCGCCTGGGGGGTGATGGCGTAGTCCGGGACTTCGTCGGCGAGGGGCGCGCCCACCAAGGGAGGAACGTGGGCGAGCGTCGGCCCCTCTTCCGCGTCCTCGGACACCGGTGGCCCGACGAGGGATGCGCCCGGGGCGGGGATGTCCTCGAAGTCCGAGGCACGCATGGCCGTCGCGGCAACGGGGACTGGCGCCTCCCCCGCCGGAGGCGCGGGCCTCGCGCGGTCCCCGGCCTCCGGTGGAGGTCGTCCGCCGGCCGCGACGGACAGGGGTGGAACCTTGATGAAGGTCGGTTCGTCGCCGAAGTCCCCGGGTGACGGAGCGACGGGCGACTTCGTCGACGTGGCGCTCGGACGAGGGCTGGAAGGGGCTGGCTGCGTACCACCCTGGCCCGCCTCGGGAGGCACCCGTTCGTCCGCGAAGTCGAGCGGTGAGGATGCGGGCGCCGCGCTGCCCACGGGCGCGAGGTCCGGCGCGGACGCGGGGCCCTCCGGCGTGGCCTCTTCCGCCTCGGCGTCGAGGCTCTCCAGGAACTCCGGCGCGAGGGTGTCTTCCTCGTCGGACTCGAGGTCGTGCCCGATGTCGCCAGCCGGCACGGGCGAGGCCGTCTCCTCGTCCGGGGGCATGGACATCGGGGGGAGCGTCTGGTCGTCCTCCTCGAGGCTCGAGATGAACGCGCCCGAGAGCTCCTCGACGCCCGAGACCTCGGACACCTCTTCGTCGGCCAGCAGGGGCAGGTGCGGCGACGGAACGACCGCGGCCGGTTCACTCGCGCGCGAAGGCGCGGGCGGCGTGGAGGGATGCGCTGGAGCCAGGCCGCCGCCCTCGAGGCGCGGCGCCATCGTGGCCACGGGCGTTGGAGCCACGACCGGTGCCCCTCCGAGCGTGGGCGAGCGGACGGGCCTCGCATCACTGGTCGCGGGCTTCGAGATGGGGGCCCCGAGGGAAGGCGTCCGTTCCGCGGTGCCCCGTGTAACCGCGGCAGGCGAACCATCGTCCCGAGCTCCGCCCTTTGCGCCAGGGCTCGCCGCGGCTCGCTCAGGCTCCGAGTGCCGCTCGGCATCTCCCGGATGCGCCACGTGGGACTGGGGAGACTCGCCCAGGGGGTCCTGGCCAGGCGCCCCCGTGGATGGCTTCGCCGTCGCAGCCACTTGCGAAACCGAGGGCCGCGATGTGCCCGGGGGACGCGCGACGAAGCCAGGATTCGTCGGCCCCTCCTCCGAGTCACTCGATGGCAGGGGTGGAACGACGGGCGCCGAGCCCGTGGTCGCGCGGGATGGGGCCACGCGCGCCGCATCGGAGACCACAGCCGAGGGCTCCCGAGTCAGGGAGGGAACAGCGGGAGCCGAACCGGTGGTCACGCGGGCTGGAGCCACGCGCGCCGCGTCCGAGGGCTCCCGGAGCGGAGACGGAACGGCGGGCGCCGAGCCCGTGGTCACGCGGGCTTGAGCCACGCTCGCCGAGTCGGAGGCCACGCCCGCGGAGTCCCGCCCCACCGGCGTGGGCGAGAGCACGGGGGGACCCGAAGCGGGCGCCACGGGCTCGCGCGAGACCACAGGGGACGTGGGCGACGTGGGAGAGCGCGTGAGGACCGGAGGCGAAACCTGCGCCACGGGCCGTCCCGCCGAAGGTGTCCCCATGCCCGCCGGCGCGGGCGTCGCGGGGATGGACTTCGTGAGCGAGGGGGCCGCGACGAGGACCGGGAAGCTCGTGGTGAGCGATGGCCTGGCGGTACCCTGCGCCACGGGCGGAGGGGGCCTCGGAGCAAGAGGAGGGAGGGAATCCCCCTCCCGCGCGGCCACCGGACGCGCCACGGCACCAGGAGCCAGGTTCTCCGTCTTCTCGTCGGGCGGAGGCACCACGGCCCCCCGAGCCACGTGACCCATCGCGCTCTGCGTCCGCTCCTCCGGCAACGGCACGGAGACACGGGTGGGGGGCCTCGACGGTGGGAGGCCCGGCGGCCTCGGGTCCACCATGGGGGACGAGCCCCTGGTCTCGGGCCCAACAGCGGGAGCCAGCTGGGCCAGCACCGCCGCGGGAGAGAGCATCGCCGTGCTCTCCTCGGGCTCATCATCCGATATCGGCGGAAGCGAACTCGCGCCCTGCGCGACCGGAGTGCTCGAAGTGGGCCGCATCGACGACGTGCGTTCGTCGTCCGCGAAGACCTGTGCGGCCGGGGCCCTCGTCGCGAGGCCCTCGGAAACCGGAGAGAGCAACGGAGGAGCGCTGATGGCGGGCCGGGAGGAGGTCGAGACCGGCGGGCTCGCCAGGGCCGCGTCTGGGAGCACCGGGCGCGAGGAGGACAGGCTCCCCGAAGGCCGCGTGAGCGCCGGCCCGGAGGCATGCGCCCCATCCCCCGCGGGTGACGGCACTCGTGTTGAACCCGGCGCTGGCGCCAGGGCCTTCGCGGGCACACCGACCTGAGGGCCTCGCGACAGAGGGGGGCCCGCCGCGGGCTTCGGAGCAGAGGGAGCGGGCCACGAGGGGCCTTCCCCGACGAGCTCGGCCAGCACCGCCGATGGCGTCAGCATCGACGTGCGCTCCTCGGGCGCATCGTCCATCACGGGGGGCAGCGACGGATTCGGGAGGGCCAGGAGCTCTGCCAGCACGGCCGAGGGCGCCAACATCGACGTGCGCTCCTCGGGAACGTCCTCCACCACGGGAGGCATCTCGGTCGCCGTCCGCTCCTCCAGGAACTGGGCCTCCCGAGGCGCCAGAGCCACGGCGTCGCTCGGGCGCCTGGGCTTGAGGACCGGGAACTCCATCGTCGGGCTGTATTCCTGCGGCGCCGCCCCAGGCGAGGGCCCCGTTGGGATGCGCGCCACGGGTCGCGTCGCGCCAGCCCGCCCCGCGGGGGCCGTCGCGAAGAAGGTGAACTCCACGTCACCGATGCCGATGCGGTCCCCTTCGCGCACGGGGAGCGGCTCCTCGACGAGCGTGTCGTTGAGCGCCGTGCCGTTGGCGCTGCCGACATCCTCGATGAAGAACTGCCCGCCTCGCAGGACGAGGCGGGCATGGAGGCGGGAGACTCCGTGGTCGGTCAAGACCACGTCGTTCTCCGAGGTCCGGCCGAACTTCACCTCGGCCTGCTCGAAGACGAACTCCCTCCCCTCCTGGGGACCCCGGGTGATGACGAGCCGGAACGGCAGAGGAGGACTCCTCCGCGAGATCACCCCGCGAGGTCACCGAAGAAGAACTGGAACACGATGGGTCCGAAGAGGACCATGAACACGGTGGGGAAGATGCACGCGATGAGCGGGAAGAGCATCTTCACGGGCGCCTCGCCGGCGAGCTTCTCCGCGCGCTGCGTACGGTCGATGCGCATCTGCGTGGACTGGATGCGCAGCACCTTGCCGAGGCTGGTCCCCATCTTGTCCGCCTGGATGAGCGCGGTGACGAACGTCGTCAGCGCCGGCAGGTCCACGCGGACGATCATGCTCTTGAGCGCCTCTTCGCGCGTCTTGCCCATCTTCAGCTGCTTGAGCACCAGCTGCAGCTCCTCGCGCAGCGGCCCCGCCTTGCCCTTCTCCACCACCTTCGCCAGCGCGGCGGTGAAGTCCAGACCGGCCTCGACGGACAGCGTGAGCAGGTCCAGGTTGTACGGCAGCGCGCGGCTGATCTGCAGGTGGCGCTTCTTCACCTGGTCGTTCAGCCACAGCAGCGGGTAGTACATGCCGAAGAGCAGGAACAGCAGGGACCAAACGAGGTTCTGTCCGAGCCCGTTGAGCATGAACAACCCCATCAGCAGGCCCACCACGGCGCTGACTTCCTGCAGCGCCATGATGTCCTCGGGCTTGTAGCCCTGGGGCTCTCCCGCCTTGATGAGGTTGCGACGGGCCTTGGCCTCGTAGCTGGGCCAGATGAAGCGGCGGTTGAACGCGCCCAGCCGGCGGATGGCCACGGAGCCGGCGCCCTTCATGCCGCCCGCGGACTCGTCGCGGACCTCCGACAGGAACGTCTCGAACAGCGTCTGGTACAGGCCGAGCCCGAGGAAGCCCACCGCGCCCGCGAACAGGAGCGCCGAGCTGCCGACCAACACTTGCGTCAGGATGTCCAAGGCGCGTCCCTCAGATGTCGATGTTGACGATGCGGCGGATGATGAGGATGCCCATCACTTCCATGATGGCGATCAGCACCACGAGGATCCACCCGAAGTAGTGGTCCATCATGGGCTCCATCAGGTCCGGCCGCATGTAGTTGAGCACCATGCCCAGCACCGCGGGCATCGCCGCCACGATCCACCCCTGCAGCTTGCCCTGCGAGGTGAGCGCGTCGATCTTGCCCTCCAGGCGGAAGCGCTCGCGGATCACCATGGAGATGGTCTCGAACATCTCCGCCATGTTGCCGCCCAGCTGGCGCGCGATGTTGGTGGACACCACCACCAGCTCCAGGTCGTCGCTGCCCACCCGGCGGCCCATGTTGATGAGCGCCTCTTCCAGGGGAACGCCCAGCTTCACTTCCTTCACGAAGAGGCCGAACTCCTGGGACAGCGGCGGCATCGCCTCGCGCGCCACGTGCTCGATGGCCTGCGGGAACGTGAGGCCCGCCTTGAACGCGTTGGCCATGGCCTGCAGCGCGTCCACCAGCTGCACGTTGAACTTCTTGATGCGGCGCTTGCGGTAGTGCTTGACCATCAGCATCGGCAGGAAGAAGCCGAACACCGTCGCCAACACCGCCAGGATGGGGTTGAAGATGATGTACGACAGGATGCCCAGCAAGCACATGCACGCGATGTTGAGGACCAACATCTGGCGTGCGTCGATGAAGAGGAACATGTCGCTCAAGTCGTTCATCGACTTGGCGACGTAGCGCTCCTGGTACTGCTCGTACGCCTTCGACAGGACGCTGAAGATCACCAGGCTGAAGAAGAAGACCGAGCCGGTGACGAGTAGGAGGACGATACCAGCGAACATGCGAGCGCTTCCCTCTGGGCGGGGGTGGGCGGGGGCCCGTTACTGGGCGCCAGCGGCGGCGGCCTTGTCGCTACCACCCTTGATGATCTGGATGATCTCCCGGCGCTTCGCCTCGAGCACGCGGGTGCGCTCACCCGACAGCAGCGTGCTGATGGTCGCGCGGCCGCGCTCCTCGATGAGGTCCACGTCGTCCTCGTTGCGCAGGCTGAGCGTCAGCGCGCCCAGCTCCGTCGCGAGCACCAGGATCTCCGCCTCCTCGGGCAGCACCATCAGCGACACGTTGTTGTAGTCGCGCTGGCCCTCGGGGATGAGGTTCACGTTCGTGGTGCCGGTGATCTTGCCCGTCGCCACGACGATGATGTTCTGCAGCAGCGTCACGCCGACGTTCTCGTCCGTCTGCGGGTCGCGGAATGTGCCGATGATGTCCACGTGGTCGTTGGGGCGGATCCAGCCACCGACGGCCGTGGTGTTCTTGGCCTCGATGGTCATCGCGCGCATCTTCTTCTGCACCTTCGAGGACAGGCGCTCGGCGGCCTTGGTCGTCTCGAACTGGCTCCACAGCAGCGGATCACCCGCCTGCAGCGCCACGAGCACCTTCTGGTTCACCACGTACGAGGCGGAGTCCGGCCGGACGACCGACGAGGTGACGAACTGCTCCGGCACGGAACGCTGGGAGATCATCTCGAAGGTGATGACCGTCCCCTCGGGGATGTCCTGGGCCGCCACGACGACCGGGACCAGGTTCCATCCACGGCGCACGTCCGCTTCCTTCTTCTTGATGGCGGAATACGCGATGACGCCGGCCAGCAGGCCGAGCACGAGCGCGACAACGAGCGGAGTCTTGCCCTTCAACATGATTCAGGAACCTCCACAACGGGGGTGCGCCGTTCGGCGGCGAAGGCGGTCCGATGGGTGTAGAAATCCAGAGTCAACAAGGCGCACCTTGGCGCCAATGGCGCGGGATGTTAGCCGTCCAATACAGCGGGTGTCAAAAGCACCACCCGCGACGGCGCTCCATCCCGCGCCTTCCCCAGGCGCAAACGCGTTGCGTCAGCGGTCCGGGAGGTCGTCGATGGCGTCGCGGTCCACCTTCGTCAGACCCCGGCCCTCGGTGATGCTGTACAGCGCGGTCTGGACGACGTTGATGTCGTCCTGGGACTCGATGAGCTTGCCGGACAGCAGCCGCAGCAGCTCCTGCAGGTCCTCGTCGGTGGAGACCGGCCCCAACGCATACGGCGCGCCGGACTCGGAGGGGGCCCGCCGCTCGTTGAGGCAATACAGGTGCAACGGCACCACGAAGGCGTCGGGGTCGATGCCCCCGTCGGTGCCGCCATCGGTGCCCGCGTCGATGCCGCCGGGGCCGCCCCTCGTCGGCGGCACGTTGACGCGTTCGCGGTCCATCAGGGCGCCATTCTGGTAGCGGCTCTCTCCGATGTAGACCGTGGTGAAGCCGGGCGGGAAGGTCACCAGCACGGGCGCGCCGGAGAGGTTGCGCAGCGGCACGCAGATGCGCACGGCCTGACCGGTTCCCAGCGGCGACACGCCGTTGCCACACTCCCCCGTCTCGTCGTCCGCCCCGTAGATGGGGCCAGCGAGCTCCACGCCCGGGGGGAAGGTGAAGGCGGTCCCGACGATGTCACCCGGGTCCTCGCCGAAGCCAGGCCGCACCTTGTCCACGCCCGCGTCCCAACCGTCGCCGGGGCCAGGTCCAGGCCCCTCGTCGTCGTCGTCACTGCAGGCCACCAGCCCCGCCCCAACCGCCGCCACCGCGACGACCACCCACTTCCAGGCCGCATGCGCCATCTCGCGCTCCTTGTCCTCCTCGAGCGACGCGGATGACGACCCTCTCCGGCCATGGGCCACCGCGTCATGAGGTGGTCAGAGACTGGCCGAGTCCAGGGTCCAGGGCAACCCCCGCGTGAGTCCCGGGTGTCAGGGAGTCGCTGGAGCCTGGGGCGCAGGGGGCGCCGCCGGCAGGTCCGGGTTGTAGAGGCCGCGCAGGACCAATTCCTGGCCCCGGTCGTCGGGCAGCAATGCCGGCCGTCCCTTGAGCAGCCCCACCATGCGCAGGCTGAAGCCGATGCCGTCGGGCGAGACATAGGCCCAGAGGGTTCCCGGAACGAGCGGCTCGGGCTTCGCGTCCTCCGCCTCCAGCCACCGCAGGCGCATGGGGAGCGGCTCGAATTCCCGCGTGCGGAAGACGTCGTCACGAGGCGTCGCGTTCGCCAGCGCCTGCTGCCACACCGTGGGGTCGACCGGCGCCTCTCCATGGGCCTGGAGCTCCTGGACCATGGACAGATGGACCCGGCGGGCCACCCGGAGCAGGGCCAGGTTCGCGGCCTCCTCGGAGCGGTTCTCCGTCAGGCCCCGCCCGTTGCCCCCCGCCACCGTGCCCGCGATGCTCAACAGGATGGCCCCGGAGGCCCACAGTGACGAGGAACGCCCGCTCAACAGGCACCCGAGGATCCAGACCGCGCCCACCAGCGCCGTCACGGACCCGACGAGCAGCGGGACGCGAGGCGCGGCGCCCGCATGGAACGGCTGGTTCATCGCCTGGAGGAGGTGGCTCCACTCGGGCTTGGAGACCACCAGCACGCCCACCGCCATCCCCAGGAAGATGACGGCATGCACCAGGCGCAGCGCCAACGGCGAGCGCGCGCCCACCTCGCTTCGGGTCGTCACGGGAACGGCAGGTTCAGCACGAAGTAAAAGGAGTCGTAGTAGATCTGGTACGACTGCATGAAGAGGTCGATGACGTTGGTCTGCACGTCATCCGTCCACCGGATCTTCACGGAGGCGCCGATGACGAGCGCCACCACGAGGACCCAGTTCAGGATGGAGTATTCGACCATCGCCTGCCCACGGGGGGCTCGGATACGGGCGCGCGTCGGCTTCAGGGTGTTCATGGCTGCTTCTCCGGCGCTTCGGATTCCTCTGCGGGCTCCCCGATGGGAAGGTCGGGGAAGACGCGGTCCGCGTACTCGAGCCGGACCTTGGGTGCGTTGGGCGCGGGCATCAGCATCCGCGGCTTGGCGTCGATACCGTACTCGGCGACTTCCATCGAGTGGGCGATGCCGGGAATCTCCACTTTCGCCATCTGGAGCAATGGAATCTCCCGGCTGAGCCACATCCGCTTGATGACGGTGCGCTTCACCACCAGCTCGACCTGCACCGCGGTGATGGTGCCCGCCAGCGTCATCAGGCGCGTCTCCTTGCCGGAGCGTACCACGGGCTTCATGTTCGCCGGCAGCGGCGGGGCCTTGGCCGCCTCGGCCGCGTTCTCCTTGGCGTCGTCGAGCGCCTCCTGGTTCATCTGCTTGAGCACGTGCTCGAGCGCTTCATCGGAGAACTCCTGGGGACGGTCGAACGGACCTCCCACGTAGAGCCGGCTGATGGCGTCGTAGCGGATCTGATCACCCTCGCGCGCCACCAGCATGCGGATCTGCATGAGCGGCGACTTCATCGCCGGGTGCGTTCCCGCCTCCATCTCGACCCAGACCGCGTCCCGCCCCTGCTTGTCCTTCTCCTCCCCCACCACCGCCATGCGCCAGTAGTACACGCGCATGCCGCCGCCGTCGAAGCGGTAGGTGACCCAGTCGCCGCTGCGGGCGCTGCGCACCCCCTTCGAGAAGTGGGCCAGCACCGAACGCGTCGACCCGGTCTCCTGCGCCCTCGCCGGAGACGCCGCCAGCAGCAGCGCACCCACCAGCACCAGAACCCACGCCCTCATCGCCCCTTGCCCTCCGCCTTGCCCTTCTTCTCGCGCTCCCACTCCTCGCGGCTCTTGCGCACCGCCTCGTCGTTGGGAACCGCGTCGAGCCGATCCGAGCCCACCCACGTCTGCACCACGGCCGTCATCCCCTCGTCGACCGCGGACAGCGTGGTCATCACCTGCTCGCCCTTGCGAGCATGCTCCATCGTCACCTGGGTGGTGCCCCCGAGCTTGGTCGCCGTGTGCCGCACCGGCTCGAAGCCCTGACGGGTCAGCTCCGCGGACACCCGCTGCTGCACGTCCGACAGGTCCCCCGACACCAGCGAGGTGCGGTTCTGGGAGCCGCCCGGATCGTCCCGGGTCGCCAGGTCCTGGGTGTAGACGGTGCCCTCGAGCTTCACCAGCCCCTTGGGCGCGGACTTCGGAGGACGCGTCCACAAGTCCCGCAGCGCGGTGAAGCCCACCGTCTTGCCCTGGTGGATGCGCAGCACCACGCCGCGCTGGAGCCCCTCGCGGGTGAAGAGCGCGGACACCACCGCCTCCTCCTTCAGGTCTCCTTCCACCACCGTCGGGTAGCCCTCGTCGCGCCACTTCTGGGCGAAGTAGGCGGCCACCTTCGTCATGGGGTCGTCCGTCGTGAAGTACGCCAGCCGGTAGTACTCCCCCCCGATGACGAGGTCACTGCCGATGCGCGTGTGGATGGTCCCCGGATAGGTGGGCACCTCCTGCTCCGCCGCGGATGGCATCGCCACCAGCAGCGTGAGCAGGAGCAGTCCCGCCGGGGCCTTACTGCTGCGCCTGCATGCAGCGGATCTTGTCGTCCTGCTCGTCATGACTCGTGGCCTCTTGCGCGCCTTCCGCGTCCGAGGGGTCGTCCGCCATCGCGGCCCGGCAGCCCATGAAGTTCGGACCACGGGCCTGGAACAGCTGGATGTAGGCGCTCTTCTCGTACGACATCTCGTCGCGGAAGGGAGCGGTATCGAAGCAGTCCGGGCGGTCATGGTCCAGCAGGTCTCGCATCGCATGCAGGCCGCTGCTGGCACCAGCGTCGTAGGTGGTGAGCCCGTTGCACTTCGACTTCTGCTGCGGATCGATACCGTAGTTCCGGGCCACCACGAAGGTGCCGAAGAAGTTCGGCAGGAAGCTCCCCAGGAAGTCGAGCACGCCGCCGATGCCCAGGCCCGACATCACGTTGCCCAGGCCCAGGAACTTCATGCGGCTCACCTGCTGGTAGATACCGTGCGGTTGGCTGCCCGAACGGTGGTTACCCGCGCGGCGATCCCTCACCACCGCGTCGCCGCCGTCCGGCATGTGCCAGCCGTTGGCGAACATGGAGTACTTCGCCTTCAGGGGGATGCTGGCGAGGTCCTGGCCACCGAACGTGTCCGACTTGAAGAACCCGCCCGGCCCCGAGCTCTCGTCCAGGTAGCTCTTCGGGATGATGACGTTCTCGAAGTTCATCTGCACTTCGGACTCGACCCAGCCCTTGTTGTTGAAGCCCCACATGTTCAACAAGCCGTTCGCGCCACCACTCACCGCGCCCAGGATGGCGCCGCCGAAGCCGCCGCCCTCGCTGGTGCTGCCGGGCATCATCCCCGTCTCGAGGAAGGGAATCTCCTTGTTGGAGATGGTGCCCTGCACGCCGGAATAGCGGACGATGAAGCCCGCCAGCGGCGCGTTGGGCTCCACGGAGTCCATGTCCTTGTACCGCTCGAGCAGCTCGTCGCTGGCTTCCTTGCGCGCGTCCTCGAAGGCCGCGTCGTGGTCGCCGTTGGCGAAGTCCGACAGCGTGTAGCTGGTCATCTCCCAGACGGCGTAGCGCGCCATCTCCTGGAGCTTCAGCTTCGCCCTCACCAGTTCGGTGAGGTACATGCTGAACATGAGGATCATCACGAGGACCGGCACGGAGAGCGCGAACTCGACCGTGGCGGCGCCTCGACGGGAGGCCTGACGGATTCTCTTGGGGGAGCGCATCGCGGTCCTCAGTGGGTGATGATCTTGGCGCCCAGGCCCTGGATGGGCCCCGGGAGCGCGTCGATCATCGGACCAATGGCTGGCAGCTGGTTGCGTCCCTGGAAGACGGAGGCCAGGCGCGGGCGCCAGTACGGGTTGAAGAAGTTCGGCTGCTCGGTCCAGTTGCCCGGCCGGTGGTAGTAGGACTGACCGCGCGAGATGACGTTGAGGCCCTCGACGAGGCTCAAGAACTTCTTGCGGTTGTTGAGCATCTCCAAGCCCTCGGAGTCGGCCGTGAAGGAGAACTTCACCTTGCCCTCGTCGTTGAGCAGCGCGGGCGCGTTGGTGCCCGTGCCGTCGATGTTGCCCTTGTTCACGATCTCGTCCGGCGACTTGTTCAGCGCCACCCAGGCCGACGGCTGGTTGAAGTCCTGCTCGCGCTTCGCCACCTGCTGGATGTTCGCGTTCGCCGTGGGCGTGCAGAACTTGCCGCCGTACTGACCCGGTTCGAAGTGCATGAAGGGCGTCACGCCACCCCACGGGTGGTTGCCGTCCTGGGCGGGGCGGACATTGGCCGTGTACACGTTCACCTCGAACCAGCAGACCAGGAGCTTGAGGACGCAGACCTTCTCCTCGTGCACGCCGACCTGTCGCTCGGGGCCCTTGGGGGCCTTGTGGTTGCTCCAGCCCTCGCTGTTCTGCGGGTAGTGGACGCGCCAGTGCACGCCGCCCTTCTTGGAGCCGGAGTCCGTGTCGTTGAGCGCCCAGACGCTGGGCTTCATCGTCGCCTGGAACGGCAGCTTGGAGCTGCCCTTGTCGTTGAGCCCCTTGCGGTTGTCACCGAAGCAGCGCGTGTACGGGTCCTTGTTGTTGCAGGACAGCGGGTTGTCCGCCTTGCCCACGCCCACGTCGACCTCCGCGGGGCCGAGCTTCAGCCAGTAGAGGTCGTCGCCGCCCATGTTGTCGCCCTGCGCCGTCATGCCCCAGGGGTAGAGGTTGTCGTTCCAGTCGCGGATGTAGTTGCGCGAGTTGATGACGTTCTGGGCCTTGGGGAAGGTCGCGGACAGCATGCGGGTCTGCCCCATCTTCTTGAACTCCATGATGCCCGGCGCGTTCACGCCGTTGTTGAGCATGTCGCGCAGGAAGCCCAGCGCGTCCGGCAGGGGCAGCACGTCGCCCAGCTCGCGAGAGGTGATGAAGCGCTCGGGGCAGATGCCGCCCTCGTGATCACACGCGTAGCGGGTGGCGTTGGTGATGCCGCCCATCGACCGCTTCGCGCGGGCGATCGGATCGTTGGCCTCCTTCTTCGTCACGTCCAGCGCGCCGAAGGGGTTCTTCCACGTGCCCGGGTTGAGCGGCTTGCCGCCCGCCGCCCCGCTGTGCGCCTGGCTGAAGAGGCACTGGCTGTAGATGCCCGTCGCCAGCTGGCTGGCCATGGAGTTGAGGTTCTTGTCGTTCGCGTCCAGCACGCCCTGCGTGGTCTGCGTCACGTGCGTCGACGCGGACATCATCACCGCCTGGGATGCGAAGTAGAGCACCCCGTTGAGCACACGATGTGCCGGGATGAGCCACCTGCCGATGATCTTGTCCGGGTTGGCGGCCTTGATGATCTGCTGGAGCGGTTTGAGGAAGATGTTCTTGTACGCGTCGATGATCTTGTTGATGGCCTTGATCACCTGGCCCACGTAGGGAACGACTTCGAGGATCGGACACAAGACGATCCACAGCTTCTTGCGTTTACCCGCGCAGGGATTGAGCGTCTTCATGAACCCGAACAGGTCCGTGAAGAACGCCTCGGCGGAGTAGATGAGCGACAGCAGCGAGTGCCACATCATCGCCGACACGTAGTGCGAGACCTGGGTGCGGTTCGCGTACGCGTAGAAGTTGAAGGCACGCGCCTCCATGGCGGCCATGGAGTAGGCGGCGGCGTCCGCGGTGTTCTGCAGGCGCACGCGCTCGGTGACGGTGTGGCCGATGTTGACCGTGGTCAGCACCGCGATGGACATGACCAGGACCATCAGCGCGGCCAGGATGAGGGCCTGGCCTTCCTGGCGCCGGAAGCTCTGTCGGAGGATCTGGGTGAACATGGTGCGGGCGTCCTCTTACATTCCCCAGTCGGGGTTGAGGTGCATGACCCACTTCCGGTGGAAGTTGGACTGCATGCGCATGGTGTATGTTGCCGTCAGGGGCATGAAGTAGCGCTTGCCCACGAGGCTGGAGACGAGGGGGATGCTGCCAGTAGCCAGGCCCCAGAGGACCCACATCTCAGCGGGGTACATCGAGTCGTAGCCCTTCTCGTGCTCGATGCCCTTGGCCAGCGCGGACAGGGGCGTGATGTTGCCGTCCGCCATCATGTTGGCCTTGGGAACGAGCGTCGCGCGGTCGATGGCGCCATGGAGCGCGACCTTCGCGTTGGACGCGTACCACGCCGTGAAGATGATCCAGTTCGCGAACGGGATCTTCATCTCGTAGAAGTAGCGCAGCCGGATGGTGAGGCGCGTGGCCCGGCGGTAGACGAGCTCCGAGTCGTCCGGCTCCGGCAGGTTGAAGAACTTGCGGATGTTGTTCTCCAACGACGGCACCTCCGGGAAGCTGTCCGCGCCGTCGAAGTCGAGCTCCTTCCAGTTGTAGCCGGTGCGCAGCTTCCAGATGGTGTCGATGGGCGTGAAGTACGCGGGGTTCACGGTGTCCACGCGGATCAGGCCGAAGAGGTTCGAGCCGTTCACCGTGCGCGGCACCACGCCACCGCCGAAGTTCAGCGTGCGCATCGCCG
Source organism: Myxococcus stipitatus (assembly GCF_021412625.1). The sequence goes on from NZ_JAKCFI010000012.1 coordinate 180,940, forward strand.
AGTCGTAGAGCTGGTGGATGGCGAAGGTCTTGGCCAGGTTGCCGATGTCGTCGGTGCGGCCCAACGTGGGCAGCAGCGCGACGATGGCCGCGTCGTGCATGCGCTCGTTGTTGCCGTTCCACACGATGCCGGCGCGCGCCGCCTGGTACGCGGCGTACTCGGTCATCAGCTTCGCGTGCTGGATGAGCGTGAGCTGGATGATGCCCAGCGTCATGAACACCGCCAGCGGCATGATCATCGCCGCTTCCACCGCCGCCTGACCAGATTGCCGCCCGGCCGCCCCCCGCGACCGCGAGTCTTGTTCCTGTCCCATGCCGCCCATTATCCCGATCGCCACCTCGCTTACGCATCGGTCAAATGGACAGACCTGGGCTTACCTTTCCCCCCTTTTCATTTCCTGCGAATACGGGTGGCCTATTTCAGGCGCTGAGAAGGCTCGGCCGGCGACTCCGAGTCCGTATCGTGCCGCATCAGGCGTGAACGGGCCACCCGGGCCTCGCTGGAGCCAGGGGCCTCGGACAGGACCTGGTTGCAGGCGACCCGCCCCGCCTGGCGTCGCCCCAGCGCGAACTCGGCGTCACACAGGCGGTTGAGCAACTCCAGACGCTCCGTCCCGGACGCCCCCGCCGACAGCGCGAGCCGGAGCAGGCCCGCCTCCTGGGCTCGATCTCCCGCCCGCTGGGCCACCCGGGCCCTGGCGGACAGCTCCTCCACGGAGGGCGCCGACGTGTCCTCGTCCCGGACAGGGGCGACGGAGGCGGGAGGAGTCGGGGCCGAGGCGGAAAGAGCCGCCCCGAGGACGTCGTCGCGCGAGCTCCCCTGCTTCTTCGATGGCTTCGGGGCGGCCGAAACCCGCGAAGCCTGCGCCTGCGCGAAGTCCACCTTCGCCTCGCTGGCCCCGCGCCCTTCGGCCTCCGCCTCGTCGGCGCTGGCGTTCGCGGGCGAAGGCGGGGGCGCGGGCGCCCTGCGTGGCGCCTCGGCGACCTCCAGCGCGGGTGCCTCCAGCTCACGGTCCTTGGCACCCGCACCAACCTGGTCGTCCTGCGAGCCCAGGGCCTCCGCGCGTTGGGCGCTCCCACCCAGCCGGAGCGATTCCCGCTGCACCTCGGCGACGGCCGTCCGTCCCCCGAAGCTCCCCTTCCCCACCAGGGCCTCCTCGTCGCCCAGGGCCTTCTCCACCGCGGCGCCGGACGGGAGCGAGGATGACGCTTCCTTCCGCGCCCGATAGGCCTTCGACTTGCCCATGGCGGTCCCCGGCCCCACGCCCCCCCCGCTGCCGGCGTTCTCCCATCCGTCCGCGCGTCGTGAGTCGTCCCGTTCGGACTTCGCGCGCGGCTCCGGGGCGTTCATCGCGACCGCCGCCACGTTCGCGTCGACTGCCTTGGCCGACTCCTCGAGCGTGGGGGGCGACGCGGAGGCCACCGCGGGGGCCGCGGGAGCCCGGGCCTCCTGTGGCACGGCCTCCGCGTGCTTGCGGCGCACGTCTTTGGTGGACAGCGCGTCCAGCGCGGCTTCGTGGGCGGGCGCCTGGGGCCGCAGGACGAAGAGGCCGAGCATCGCCACGCAGGCCACGCCCAGGACGGGGAGCAGCCAGCGTCGCCAACGGGAGGGCGCGGGCGCCGGGCCCGCGGCGGCCCTGCGCGCGGACTGCTGCGCGTACGCGAGGAGCGAATCGAGCCCCGTGTCCGGAGCCGCCTCCGTCGACAGGTGGGCCATGGTGAGGCGCACCCCCCGGATGTCCGCGAGCGCCTGGGTGCACCGGGTGCAGCCTTGCAGGTGGGCCTCGACGGCCTGCGCCTCCGCGGTGGCCAGCTCGCCATAGGCGAAGTCGAGGAGCCGGTCCTCGTGCGCATGGAGGTTCTGCGGCTTCATCCCACCACCGTCCTTCCATCCTCGGCGAGGTCGCCATCCACGCCCAGCTCCGCCAGGCGGCGGCGCAGGCCGTCGAGCGCGTAGCGCATGCGGCTCTTCACCGTGTTCTCCGAGACGCCCGTCACCTCGGCGATGTCCTTGAACGGGATGCCGCTGTACTCGCGGAGGATGAAGACCTCGCGCTGTTCGTCCGGAAGGCCCGCCAGGGCCCGCTCGAGGAGCGGCCGCAGGCGGGCGTTGTGGGCTCCGCGCTCGGGGCTGGCCCCCGCGTCCGGCAGGGCCTCTCCCAACGCGCGCCCGTCCTCCGCGTCCGCCCCGTTCACCGGGGCCTCCAGCGACGCGGCCTGCCGGTAGCTCTCTTTGCGCGCGCTGTCCACACAGAGGTTCCTCGCGATGGTGTAGACCCACGTCGTGAAGCGGGCCTTCGCCTGGTATTCGCCGGCGCTGCGTACCACCTTCAGCCACGTCTCCTGCAGGACGTCCTCGGCCCGTGCCCGGTGCCCGACGAAGCGCAGGATGAAGTTGAACACCGGTGTCCGATGCCTGCGCACCAGCACCTCGAATGCACGAGCATCCCCCGCCTGGAAGGCGAGCATCAGCCGCTCGTCTGAGGTCTCCGGTCCCAACACTCCCCCATCGCTCGTGGAGCCACGCTCACTCCGGCCCACCCTCAACCCGAGCCCTCAATAACGGGCGACGACTCGCGGGGGTCTATCCCGGACGCGGCTTCCGGTAAGTGGCCAGAATGACAGGGACGGCGACGGCTGTCACGAGCCCCGCCTGCGCCAGGAGCACCTCGGGCAGCGGCCGTTGGAGGTGGACGTGGAGCGACCGCCCGAGCGCGAGCCCCAGCAGCACGCCCGTCACCGAGCGCACCGCGTTGGAACCGGACGCGGGACGGAAGCGTCCCACCGCCCAGTCCACGAGCGCCGGCAACGTGAGCAAGAGGACCGCCGGCACGTCCCACCGCCAGCGCAGCGGCGCCCGCGCGACGAACAGGGCCACCAGCGCGGCCAGCATCACCGGGTAGGTGCCCAGACATCGCGCGCAGACCCGGAGCCCACCGAAGAGGTACGTGCGGTTGTACTCATCCGGGTGATGGTGACTGAGCCAGAACACCGTCGACACCTCCTGCGGACAACGGGGCGCCCCCGGGCTGACGCGACTCGCCCTCGGCCAGGAAGCAGGCGGCGGCGTGGCCGGAGTCCAGGGGATACAGCGGTGGCGCCTCGCGGCGACAGCGCTCCATCGCGTGGGGGCAGCGCGGGTGGAACGCGCACCCGGGCGGCGGCGCCAGCGGCGAGGGAGGTTCCCCCGGAACGAGGAGCCTCCGCCGCGAGGTCGCGGGGTCCGGCACCGGCACCGCGGACAGCAGCGCCTGCGTGTACGGGTGGCGCGGCCGGCGATACAGGGACCGCGCGGGCGCCAGCTCCACGATGCGCCCCAGGTACATCACCGCCACGCGCGTGGACACGTGCTCGACGATGTTCAGGTCGTGCGCGATGAAGACGTAGGTGAGCCCGCGCTCGCGCTGCAGGTCCACGAGCAGGTTGACGATCTGCGCCTGGATGGACACGTCCAGCGCGCTGATGGGCTCGTCGGCCACCACGAGGTCCGGGCGCAGGGCGATGGCCCTCGCGATGCACAGCCGCTGCCGCTGCCCACCGGAGAACTCGTGCGGCTGGCGTCCCATCGCCTCGCGCGGCAGCCCCATCGCGTCCAGAAGGGACAGCACCTCGCGCTCGCGCTCGCCCGGGCCCCGCGCGAGGCCGTGGATGTCGAACGGCTCGCCCAGGATGTCGCGCACCGTCATGCGCGGATTGAGCGAGGCGTAGGGGTCCTGGAAGACGAGCTGCATCCGCCGGCGCAGCGGCCGGAGCGCGCGCGGGGACAAACGGGTGAGGTCCTGTCCGTCGAACCAGACGGAGCCGGCGGTGGGCTGGACCAGCCGCAACAAGGCGCGGCCCAGCGTGCTCTTGCCGCAGCCGCTCTCCCCCACCAGGCCCAGCGTCTCGCCGCGCGCGACGTCGAACGACACGCCATCCACCGCGCGAACCGCGCCCCGCACGCGCCCCAGGAGTCCGCCCCGGATGGGGAAGTGGACCTGGAGCCCCTCGACCTGGAGCAGCGGCTGGCCCGTCATGACGCGGGCACCGGGTGGTGGCAGGCCGCCAGCTGCGCGCCCCGCTTCGTCTCGAGCACCGGCGCCACCCGCGAGCAGACATCCTGCGCGCGCTCGCAGCGCTCCCGGAAGGCACACCCCGTGGGGAGCCGTCCGAGCGCGGGGACCATGCCGGGAATCGCCCGGAGCCGGCGCCGGGCCCCCGGGGCCTCGTCCTCCGACGCGCCCCTCGCCAGGGAGGGCAGCGAGCGCAACAGCCCCGCCGTGTAGGGGTGCGCGGGCCGCGCGAACAGCTCCCGCACGGGGGCGTGCTCGACCACCCGTCCCGCGTACATCACCACCACGGTGTCGCAGCTCTCCGCCACCACGCCCAGGTCATGGGTGATGAGCATCACCGCCAGGCCTCGCTCGGCCCGCAGTCGCGCGAGCAGCTCGAGGATCTGCGCCTGGATGGTCACGTCCAGCGCGGTCGTCGGCTCGTCGGCGATGAGCAGCGCCGGGTCGCACGCGAGCGCCATGGCGATCATCACCCGCTGGCGCATCCCCCCCGACAGCTGGTGGGGCCACGCGTCCACGCGCTCGCCCGGCGCGGGGATGCCCACCTGACGCAGCATCTCCACCGCGCGCTCGCGAGCCTGGGAGCGCGACGCGCCCAGGTGCAGCCGCACGCCCTCGGCGATCTGCTCCCCCACCGTGAAGACGGGGTTGAGCGACGTCATCGGCTCCTGGAAGACCATGGCCGCGTGGCGACCGCGCACCCGGCGCAGCTCCTCCGGAGACAGCGCGAGCAGGTCCCTCCCCTGGAAGAACACCCGCCCGCCCGCGACCTTCACGGGAGGCTGGGGCGCCAGTCGCAGCACGGACAACGCGGTGAGGCTCTTGCCACAGCCGCTCTCGCCCACCACGCCCAGCGTGCCTCCCGCCGGGACGCTGAAGGACACGCCGTCCACCGCGCGCACCGGCCCCTCGTCCCGGGACAGCTCCACGACGAGGTCGCGGACGTCCAGCAGGGGGCCGTCCCCGGGAGGCGGCGCCGCGCCCGTCACTTCCGGGCCAGCTCCTCCAGGAACTCCACCTCCTGGATGAGCCCCTTGCGGATGAGCAACCGGATGAGGCTGGCCACCATGCGCGCCGGCTTCACCTTCTCCGTGTCGAGCACCGCCTCGTCGCCCCGGGACATGCGCTCCAGGTCGTCGAGGATGGCCAGGTCGTCATCCGAGAAGTCGGGCGTCGGCGTCAGGGCCAGCGCCGGACGCGAGCCCTTCGCCGCGCCGCCGAACATCACCACCGGCACCCGGGGCTTGTCCGACGGCTCCTCCTCCCCCAGCTCCAGGACGGGAGGGGGCGGAGGCGGACGGGCCGGGGCGCTCCCCACGCCGAGCAGGTCGTCGAGGGCATCGCCCCCTTGCCCCGTCATCGCCTCGGCGGGTGGCGGGGGCGGCGTCCCGGGGCGACGGGCGGGAGCGGCGGGGGACGCGGGCTTCGCTGGCGGCTTCGGTGTCTCGGGCATGTCCCACTCCAACGGCGTACCAGGGGCGACCGGTGGCGAGGCTCCGGCGTCGTCCTCCTCCAGGGCCACGGCCTCCACGATGTCCAGCGGTTCCCCCCGGGCACGCGCCAGCGCGGCGTCGAGGTCATCCGACGCGACGACGAACACGCGCACCTGCTTGCGCAGCTGGAAGCGCAGCTCATCCACCAACGTCAGGTCCCCAGGGTCCTCCACCGCGACGTGGATGCGCTCGCTGCGCCCTTCCACCTCGCTGCGGAACAGCAGGACGCGGTGCTCGGTCTGGAAGTCCAGCGACACGAGCGACGACACCTGGGGGGGAATCTCCTCGGGCAGCTCCACGAAGGGCAGGCCGTGCTGCGTCGCCAGCGCGCGCGCCACGTGGATGGGCAAGCACAGCCCCTGCGCCACCAGCACCTCGCCCAGCCGCTGCGTCCCCAGACCGCCCCTGCGTCCGAGCGCCACCCGCACCTGCTCGGCCGTCACGACTCCCGCCTCGACGAGCAGCTCGCCAATCTTCTTGCGCATGGGTCCCGACTACCGCTTGACCTTCGCGAGGTATTCCTCGCGAGAGAAGACGCCCTTCTCGATGAGCAGCTCCACCATCGCCTTGAGCGCCGCGACCTCCTTGCGCTGGACCTCCTCCACGCTGCGCAGGAGCTCCGCCGGGCTGCCTCCGGTGGAAGCGCGGGGCACCTCCATGACGGGGGGCGCGGGACGCGCGGCCACGGGCGCCGGAGCGGGCTTGGGCGCGGACGCCACCGCCGCGGCCGCCGGGTCCAGGTCCTTGAGGTTCTTCACCACCGTGCGGCCCTGGGCGTCCACCACCTTGAAGTTGGTGTCCGCGTCCTCCAGCTCCATGTTCTCTTCGTAGATGCGCGCGAAGGCCCGGGCGATGGAGGTGCGGCCCGCCACGTTGGGGACGATGCGGCACTTGGTGACCGCGCGCAGCTCGTCCAGCATGCGGACGTTGAGCGGATCCGACATCGCCACCACGAGCGTCTTGCCCTCGTCCCGCAGCTGCAACGGCACGACGGAGAAGTCGCGCGCCGTCAGCGACGGAATCTTCGCCTTCACGTGCGCCGGCACCATCTGCACCGCGTCCAGATTCACCGCCGGCATGCCGAGCTGCTTGGAGAGCGCCCGCACGAGGATGTCCTCGGACACGAGGCTCATCCGGACCAGGATCTCCCCCAGCTTCCCGCCCCACTTCGCCTGTTCGGCGAGCGCGGCCTTCAGCTGGCTCTCCTGGAGCACGTTCGCCTTGATCAGCAGTTCTCCGAGCTTGATCTGTGCCATGTCGTTGGGGCCCACTCTACCCGACTCCGGCCGCCGCGCTCCTTCTTCCGTGCCTGGCAGGTCAGGAACCCGGCACCGGGGGCGGGGACGACTCGGGGGGTGGACCGGACAGCTCGCGCCCCGCGTCATCCACCTCCACCACCTTCGCCCCCTCCGGGGGTGCGAGGTCGTACAGCGACAGGTCCGGGCGCCCGTTCAGCTTCACCTGCTGGTAGCGCAGCTGGAGCTTCGTCCGCGCCTGCGAGGCGATGAGCTCCACCCGTCCCGGGAAGATGAGGTCGCCGCGCTCCAGGAAGTCGTCGAACGCCAGGTCGTAGCCCGGCACGCCGCGCACCTGGCTCTTCACGACGCGCAGGTACTTGGGGTGAACCTGTAGCACCTGGGTGGCCGGGCCCTGGTGGAGCGTCAGCACGTAGACGCCCTCCTTCGTGTCCAGCTCGAGCGTCATCCGTTCGGGGGGCAGCAGGGGCACCTGGCCGAGCATGATGGCCACCAGCTCCTCCCCCGGCAGCACCACCGGCAGGAAGCGCGACACGTTCTGCGGGCTGGCGGGGCCCTGGTACCAGGTGTTCGTCTGGGCCTGGAACAGGCCGAAGCGCGTCCCGTCCGCCGTCAGGAAGGCGAGCGGCCGGTTGAAGAAGTCGAAGGTCTCCAGGTGGAGCATCCCCGGGCGCGTCACGGATAGAAACATGCCGACGGTGCCGCTCTGCTGGGGCGAATCCACGTGGAGCTTGGCATCACCCTCCAGGGACGCGACGTTGTCCTGGTTCTGTCGGACGCGCTGGTAGACCTGCTCGGCGTCGGTCAGCTGGCCCTCGGGGCCGAACTCGATGCGCTTGGGGCAGGCCGAACAGAGCAGGGCCAGGAAGATTGCGGCGGCGGCGCGGTTCATATCATCTAGTCTGGGCCATGGCGCCCTGCCAGGTCACCCACCAATGAGCCTGAACGACATCCTTCATTACCTCCGCCTCGGCGGCGTCACCCTGGCCCTGTTGCTGCTCGCCTCCGTGGGCGCGCTGGTCGTCGCCGTCGAACGACTCATCGCCCTGTGGGGCGTGAGCGAACGCTCCCGCCTGCTGGGCGAGGCGGTCAACAAGCACCTGCTGCGCGGCGACGTCACGGCGGCCCGCACCGCGGCCGAGCGCTCCGACGCCGTGGCCGCGGACATCTTCCTCGCCGGCTTCGACCGCTGGGAGCGCACCCGGAACTCGGGCGGCGCGGGCGTGGAGGCCGCCGTCGAGCGCGAGCGCGCCCAGGTGGGGCTGCGGCTGCGCCGCAACCTGTGGATCCTCGCCACCATCGGCTCCATCACCCCGTTCGTCGGCCTGTTCGGCACGGTGGCGGGCATCATGCGGTCCTTCAAGGACCTGGGCCTGGACGTGGAGTCCGGCGGCACCGGCGGCACCGGCGCGGTGATGACGGGCATCTCCGAGGCGCTCGTCGCCACGGCGGTGGGCATCCTCGTCGCCGTGCAGGCCATGGTCTTCTACAACTACTTCCAGGCCCGGCTGTCGCGGGTGCAGGTGGAGCTGCGGCTGCTGGGCGACGAGTTCGCGGAGCTGCTCAAGGAGCGCGCCTCCAGCGCGCCTCCGCCCTCCGAACCCGTCTCCCCGCGAGAGCCGCAGCCCGCGGCCACCACCGCTCGCGCGGACACGCAGCCCGCGTAGGCCAGGAGCACGCCATGGGCATGGGCAAGACACCGGGGTCCAACGAGGACGGCGACGAGGGCGTCTTCGCGGAGATCAACATCACCCCGCTCACCGACATCTTCCTCGTGCTGCTCATCATCTTCATGGTGACCAGCTCCGTCATCGTCCAGCAGGGCCCCGGCGGCGGCGCCAAGTCCGGCCTCAAGGTGAACCTGCCCAAGGGCGGCGCGGCGGACGTCACCGCGCGCAGCACGGACATGTCCGTGGCGGTGCTCGCCGACGGGCGCTTCATGCTCGCCGGCAACGTCGTCAGCGAGGACGAGCTGAAGCGCTCCTTCGAGGAGGCCAAGGTGAAGGACCCGGACACCGTCGTCATCGTCCAGGCGGACGAGGGCGTCCCGCACGGCACCGTGGTGCAGGTGATGGAGCTGGCCAAGAAGGCCGGCCTCGCCCAGCTCGCCATCGGCGTGCGCGAGGGCGAATAGGCCGGGAGACACGAAGGCCACCGCGGGCGCTCCAGAAGCCCCGGTGGCCTTTTCCATGTCCTGCTGTCATGCCCCGCGGAAGGGAGCCCGTCCTGGCGCCCCCTCCCCGGTCGACGTGGCTCAGACGGACGCGAACATCGCGTCGGAGATGTCCATGGGCGAGGTGTCCTCGAGGGAGATGAGGCGCGCGGCCTGCTCCACGCCCGGCAGCACGTTGCGCGCGTAGAACAGGGCGCTGAACTTCTTGCCCTCGTAGAAGGCGCGGTCCGGGTGGTCCGCGGCCAGGGCGCCCTTGGCCTTCTCCGCGATGAGGGCCGCGTCGAGCAGCAGCCAGCCCACGGCGACCTCGGACATCATGGTGAGGAAGCGGTTGGCGGACAGCGGAATCAGCGGGAACTTGGCGCCGTCCTGCGACCAGCCGAACACCGTCATCGCGCTGGACATCAGCGCCTCCTGGGCGCTGGCGAGCATCTTCACCGCGTCGCCGTACACCGGGTGCTCGCGGTGCGCCTCGATGAACGCGCCCACGTCGCCCATGAACTGCTGGAAGTGCGCCCCGCCGGCCTGCCCCAGCTTGCGGCCCACCAGGTCCATGGCCTGGATGTGGTTGGTGCCCTCGTAGATGGAGAAGATCTTCGAGTCACGCGTGTACTGCTCCACCGGGTAGTCCTGGATGTAGCCGGCGCCGCCGTAGACCTGGATGGCCTGCGCGCACAGGCGGAAGGCCTGGTCGGAGCCGTAGGACTTCACCAGCGGGGTGAGCAGCTCCACCTGGCCCTTGTGGTAGGTGGCCGCGTCGTCGTCCTTGCCGGCCAGCTGCCGCGCCTTGTCCGTGTGCATGGCCAGCTTGATGACCAGCGCGCGGATGCCCTCCACGTGGGACTTGATGTCCAGCAGCATGCGGCGCACGTCCGGGTGCTCGATGATGGCGGCGCGCGGCGCGGTGGGGTCCTTCCACTTGGTGAAGTGGGAGCCCTGCTTGCGGTCCTTCGCGTAGTCCACCGCGTTGAAGTAGGCGGCGGCCGCCAGCGCGACGCCCTGGATGCCCACGGCGATGCGCGCGCCGTTCATCATCTTGAACATCTGGCTCATGCCGACGTGCTCGACGGTGCCGACCAGCTCGCCCAGACAGCCGTCGTTCTCGCCGAAGTTCAGCACACACGTCGCGGAGCCGTTGATGCCCATCTTGTGCTCGATGGAGCCCACGGAGACGTCGTTCGCCTGGCCGGACGAGCCGTCCTTGTTGATGCGCAGCTTGGGGACGATGAACAGCGACAGGCCCTTGGTGCCGGGGGCCGCGCCGTCGATGCGCGCGAGGACCAGGTGGATGACGTTCTCCGCCATGTCGTGGTCACCGCCGGAGATGAAGATCTTCGTCCCCTTGATGCTGTACGTCCCGTCGCCATTGCGGCGCGCGGTGGACTTGGCCGCGCCCACGTCCGAGCCGGCGTGGGGCTCGGTGAGGCACATGGTGCCGCCCCAGGTGCCGTTGAGCATGCGCTCCACGTACTGGTGCTGCTGCTCCTTGGTGCCGCACTCGGCGATGACCTCGGCCGCGCCGAACGCCAGGCCCGGGTACATGTTGAACGCGGTGTTCGCGCCCGACAGCATCTCCTCCACCGTCACCTGGAGCATCATCGGCCCGCCCTGGCCGCCGTGCTCCGGGCTCACCGACACCGTCTTGAAGCCCTGCTCGTAGAGCTTCTTCCACGCGTCCTTGAAGCCCGTCGGCGTGAAGACGGAGCCGTTCTCCACCCGGCAGCCCTCGCGATCTCCCACCGAGTTGAGGGGCCCCAGGACCTCGCGCGCGAAGCGGTAGGTCTCCGTCAGGACCGCCTTCGCCTCGTCGGAGCCCCAGGCCTCGTAGGGCGCCTGGCCGGCCACCTGGCCGAAGCCGAACTGCTCGAACAACGTGAAGAAGATCTCTCGAAGGTCGGTCTTGTAGGTGTTGATGCCGGCGGACATGGCCACTCCTGCGTGACAGCTCGCTGCCCAACCCCACGAGGAGGGGTTCCGGGTCAGCGGCGCGAATGAGACACAGGAAGTGTGGCGGCGGCTGATTTTTGAGTCAACCCTGAATGACACCCCGCGTTGAGGGGGACCCGTGAGTCCCCCTCCCCCCAGGGCGGGCAAACGCTACTTCTTGGCTTTCCGCGCCGAGGGCAGCGTCGCCGTCTTGGCGGCGGGCTTCTCCCGAGGGGCGGTCTTCTTGGACGAGGCGCCGGTGCGGCGCTCGTCCGCGTCCTCGTCGTCCTCGTCGGAGGCCGTGGGCCCCTCGCCCGGAGGCGAGGCGGGCGAGGAGGCGCTCTGGGGGGCCGGCGGGGCGAGGCTCTCGCGGGGGACCTCGATGACGAGGGGGGCCTGGCCGGAGCGCTGCCGGTTCTCGTCCTCCAGCGAATAGAAGAGCTGGATCTGCGCGGAGCCCTTCATCACCAGCTCGCCGCGCTGGTTCTCCGCCCACAGGTCGATGTCGACGAAGTACCGGCCGCCGGTGCCGTGGCGGTTGCTGACGCGGCCCTTGCAGACGACGGTGTCGCCCGGCCACACCATCTTGATGAAGCGCACGTTGTAGCGCCGCATCTGGCCGCCGCGGGCCCAGTCGCTGATGAGCTGGCCGAGCATGCCCATGACGAGCATGCCCGGGGCGTACACGCTCGGCATGCCCACGCTCTTGGCGTAGATCTCGTCGACGTGGACGGGGTTGAAGTCACCGGAGGCGCCCGCGTAGCGCGACAGCTGGACGCGGTCCACCGGCGCCTTGGCCAGCGCGGGCAGCTCGTCGCCGACACGGATGGCCTCGAAGTAGAGCTTGCGCGCGGGCATCACGGAGTCTCCTTGGCGGCGCGGACCACCAGCGTCCGGCGTGCACGGAACACGAGGTTGCCTTCCTCGTCGCGGCCCTCGTCCTCGATGACCGCGATGTCCATCTTCCCGGACATCCCCTGGCGCTCGGACACGTCCGCGACCCGCGTGGAGACGTAGATGCGGTCCCCCGCGAAGATGGGCCGCTCGTAGTCGAACCCCTGTTCGGCGTGCAGCAGGCTCTTGATGCCGACGCCGAGCAGCTCCCGCAGGTCCGCCGCCGAATGGAACGAGGCGGGGAACGTGGGAGGCGCGATGATGGTGGGATAGCCCGAAGCGCGCGCGTACTCCTCGTCGTAGTAGATCGGGTTGTAGTCGCCGATGGCCTCCGCGAAGCGGCGGATGGCACCCTTCTCCACTTCGTTGAGCGTCGGCGGCGAGGCACGGCCGATCGCGTTCTTGTCCAGCATTATCCCTCTCCTGACTCTAACGTCCGGCCGGAAGCTCGAGCACCGTGAGGAGCCCTGCTTCGGCGGCCGTCAAGCGTGGCGCGGCATTCACCAGCGCATTCGCGGTGGCCCGGTCGCCCGCCACTCCCCCCGGGATTTCCAGCACCAGTCGAGGGTCCGCGTCGATTTCGATGCGGTCCTTCGGTTCATCCGCCCCCACGGCGATGGTCAGCTCCAGTCGCACCCGCTCCTGCCCGTCCTCCAACCCCACCACCGACTGGAACATGCCCGCCACACGTCCCTTCTTCACGGCAAACGCGCCGCCGGAGATGTCCTCCTCCGCGAAGACGGGGGCTACCTCTTCCTCGTAGTCGTCGCAATCCAACCCCAGGCCCAGGGCCGCGAGTGCGGCGGACTCCACCAGGCCCACGTGCCCCAGCTGCTCACCATCCACCAACTCGAAGAACTCTTCCTCCGTCAGCCCGGCGCCCACCTTGCGCTGCAGGGCCTCGCGGCGCGTGCGCGCGTCCACCACCCGCGTCACCGTCACCCGCCGCACCGGACCGCACACCTGTCCGGCAGTGGCCACCAGCCGGTCCAGCACGAAGCCGGGGTTGACGCCCGCGCCCACCACGGCCACCTCGGCGCGCTCGGCGGCCCGGTCCAGCTTGTCCGCCAGCTCCGGGTACTTGAGGTACGGGAACGCCAGCTCCTCGCAGGTGCTCGCCACCGGCATGCCCAGCTTCAGCGCGGACAGCAGCTGCTCTATCACCTGGGGAAGGCGCGAACCCGTGGCGTGCAGCAGCACCGCGCCCTTGCGGCGTCCCACGGCCTTCTCCAGCGAGTCGACCACCTTCACGCGCGGCGCCGGCCCCCCCAGCACGTCACCCAGGGGGCGACCGACCAGGGAGGCGTGCGTGTCCACCGCCCCGATGAGCTCCACCTCCGGACTGGAAAGCGCCGCCCGGGCGATTTCCTGACCGATGAATCCCAGCCCCATCACCACCACCGGCACCGGCCCTGCTGGGGCTCTAGCCATCGGAGATTACTCCAGGATTACAAGGGGTTAGCCTTCAAGCTCGGCGATGCCGCCCACCATAAATCACACCTTGCCGGGCAGGCAAGCAGCACTTGGTTCCGCGCATCTTGCTGGGAGGGAGAACCTCCAAGGATTTCCAGGGCTTGCGAGCGCAGATGGGTCGTTTGGGCCTCTGTTTGGGGCCGACAGAAGGCGTGTATAACGGCCGGAAGCCCTGCCACTGCCGGAGACCTCCCCAACATGGACCGCATCCTCGTGGTGGATGACGACGTTCTCATCCTCGCCGCGCTCTCCCGGATCCTCCAGACGGAGGGCTACGAAGTGGTGAGCCACAGCGACCCGACGCAAGCGGCCCGGGAGACGGGTTTCCAGGTCGTGCTGACGGACTTCATGATGCCGTACCTCAACGGCATCGAGCTGCTGGGCGTGCTGCGGGAGAAGAACCCCCGGGCGGTGCGGCTGATGCTGACGGCGGCGGCGGACTTCCGCACCGCGTCCGAGGCCGTCAACCGGGGCGAGGTCTTCCGGCTGCTGGGCAAGCCCTGGTCGCTGAGCGACCTGACGAGCAGCGTGCGCCAGGCCTTCGAGCACCACCGGCTGGTCGAGGCCAACGAGCGGCTCACGCTCGAGGTGGCACAGAAGAACGCGGAGCTGGTGGCCATCAACCAGGACCTGGAGCGTCGGGTGGTGGAGCGCACCACGGGCCTGCTGGACGGGCTCATCAGCGCATTGGACTACCGCGACACGGAGACGCAGTGGCACTCACGCCGGGTGTCGCTCTATTCGCGCCGCCTCGCGGAGGAGGTCGGGCTGACGGGCGCGGCGCTGGACGTGGTGGAGCAGGGCGCGCTCTTGCACGACATCGGCAAGATTGGCGTGCGCGACTCCATCCTGCTCAAGCCCGGACCGCTCACGCCGGACGAATGGGTGGAGATGCGCAAGCACCCGGAGTTCGGCTACCGGATGATGGCGAAGATGCCGTACCTCCACGAGGCGGCGATGATCGTCCTGCAACACCAGGAGCGCTGGGACGGCAAGGGCTACCCGCAGGGGCTCGCCGCCGAGGACATCTGCATCGGCGCGCGCATCTTCTGCATCGCGGACACGGTGGACGCCATCACCTCCGACCGCCCGTATCGCAAGGGCCGTCCCATGAGCGTGGCCCGGGACGAGATCCGCCGCTGCGCCGGGACGCAGTTCGACCCCAACCTGGCCGAGGCCTTCCTGAGCATCCCCGAAACGGAATGGCAGCGCATCCGATCGCATGTGGAGTCGATGGAGGCGGAGGAGCTGGAGCGGTGGCATCGCCATCCGCTCGGCCCGCCCGCGGCGCTGGCCCGCGCCAGCGGCGCCTGAGCCCCCCGCCCCGCCGCGTCAGCGCGGGAGCGTCACCGCCCGCGCCTCGCGGATGACGTCGCCCTCGAGGAGCGCGTCCACGACGTCCATCCCGGACACGACCTCGCCGAAGGCCGTGTAGCGGCCGTCGAGGTGCGGCTGGGGCGCGTGCGTGAAGAAGAACTGGCTGCCGCCGGTGTCCTTGCCCGACAGCGCCATGCCGAGCACGCCCCGGGAATACGGCCGCCGCGTCACCTCGCAGCGGATGGAGTGCCCCGGCCCGCCCTCCCCGTCACCGCGCGGGTCGCCGCCCTGCGCGACGAAGTCCGGCACCACGCGGTGGAAGGTGACGCCGTCGAAGTACCCCTTGCGCGCCAGCGCGAACAGGTTGCCCGAGGTGAGGGGCGCCCGCGCGTCGTCGAGCCGCACCGTGATGTCCCCCTTGTCGGTGCGCAGCACGAGCCCCGCCCCGGCGGGGGCGGGCTCCGGGCGGAACGCGTACGGCGGGAGCTCCACGCGCGACGAGCGGACCGGCTGTCCCGTGAGCTTCGTGAGCGCCTGGGCGGCGACGCGGCGCACGTTGGCGTGGGGCAGCGTCAACCATTGCCGCAGCCGCGGCTCCGCGGCGGGGCCCTGGAGGGCGACGAGCGCGCCCGCCACCGGGTCGGCGAGGTCCGGCTCCGTCGGCACGCGGTCCGCGAGCGCCTCCACCCCGGGCAGGGCCCCCGCGTCCCCGAGCCGCCCCAGCGTCGCGGCGGCGGCGCCGGCCACCACGAGGTCCTCTCCTCCGAGCAGCGGCCTCACCGCCGTCGCCGTGCGCGGCACGGGCCGCTCGGCCAGGACCTCCATCGCGGTGAGGCGCACGCTCGGCGAGGGATGGTTCAGGTAGCCCACCGCGAACCCCGCGGGCGTCGTCACCGGCGACTGCGCCACCTCCCGCAGGCCGAGCGCCAGCCGCCGCGCCTCGGGCACCCGGCCGAAGCCGCACGAGGAGGTGTCCGCGACCACGCCGCGCTGCCGGTCCAACGCCGCCGCCAGCCGGCAGTCCAGCCAGCCCAGGTCCGCGCGCGCCAGCTCGGACGCGGCGCCCCGCTCCGCGTCGGCCAGGGCGAGCCGCAGCGACACCAGCAGCGGCGCCGCGAAGCGGGGGAGCCCCTGCTGCGCGAGCGCGAGCAACGGATGGCCCTCGGCCGAGCGCGCCAGCGTCTCCACCGGGGCCGTGCCCGTCGTCGAGGACGCCTCCGGGGGCGGCAGGCCCCGGGCCACGCGCTTCGCCCGCGCCGCGAGCGGCTCCAGGGCCTCCACCGCCGTGCAGGGGCCGCCGCACGTCGCCGCCAGCTTCGCCAGCGAGCGCGCCGCCTCGGCCGCCACGCGGGGAGCTGCGTCCTCCAGCAGCCGCCCCAGCACCGCCGCGTCCTCCGGCCCCCCGACGTCCCCGAAGGCCCTCGCGCACAGGCCACGCACGTCGGCGTCCTCGTCGCCCAGGCAGCGCCGCAGCGTGGGCAACGCCTCGGCGCGCCGGGCCGTCGCCAGCAGGTACGCGCCCGCGTACCGGACCTCGACGGGGTGGCTGGCGGCCAGGAGCGCGCTCGCGGGCGCCAGGGGCACGGCCTTCACCACCGCCGCCCCGCCCCGCCGCGCGGCCACCCCGAGCGCGAGCGCCGCGTGCCCCGCGAGCTCCACGTCGGCGCCCTCCAGGCGCTCGACCAGGCGCGCGAGCGCGTCCGCCGTGCCGAGCCGCCCCAGGGCCTCCAACTGCGCGGCGCGCGCGGACGCGTCGGGCTCGGCCGCCTCCACCTCGAGCAGCGGCGCCGCCAGGCCCGCCCGCTCCTCCTCGGTCAGCGGCTCCCAGGAGAGCGCCAGCTCGCCCGCCGCGAAGGCGGCCTCCCCTCGCACGCTCGCCTCGGCGTCCCGGAGCGCCGCGACGACGGCCGGGGAGGTCGTCACGTCCTGGATGCGCGCCAGGGCGAGCAGCGCGCGGGCACGCACGCGCGGGTCCTCGGCGCCCGTCGCCCAGGCCACCAGCTGGCCTTCACCCAGCGAGCGACGGTCCTCCCAATCCTGGATGCGGGCCAGGACGGACGCGTCCGGGGGCGACGCGTCGCGGCCGGGCACCGCGCGGACACAACCGGACATGGCGACGAGGAGGGGCAGGACGAAACGGGAGAGTCGCAGAGGGCTCGCGCGGCGCATGCGGTGGGCCTAGGCCAATTCCCCGTGAGAATCCAGGGGTTAGGGCGCATGGCGTTTGACACGCGCGCCCCCGCGCTCCGAGGATGCGCGTTCGCATCTCTCTGCAGGAGCGCCGGTCCTGAACTGCCCAGGCTGCGGCTCGAAGGTAGCCGCCAACACGTCCATCTGTCCCGCCTGCGACTACATCATCGACGGCTCGTTCCTCTCGGACGAGCCTCCCGCGGGCAACGACGAGGAGGTCACCGGCGCGAGGCCCGCCCCGCAACCTCCGCCCCGGCCCGCGGCGCGTCCACGTCCAGCCAAGGCCGCCCCGAAGCCCACGGCCTCCAACCCGGACGCCACCAACATCCGCGACATGAACGAGGTCGTCCGCAACGCGCCGCCCCGCGCCTCGCGCCCGGCCCCCGCTCGCGCGAGCGCCGCGCCCCGTCGCGCCGCGCCCCCCGCCGAGGCCCCCGTGTCCTCGGGCCCCGACCCGTGGGACCGCAGCCAGCGCGACGACGACGAGAAGGGCGGCGCCATCGCCGACCCCGACGAGCTCATCCAGGACGCCAGGGAGCTGCTGGGGGCGATGAACACCGGCGACAAGGTCGCCTTCTACGGCGCGGCCGCCATCGTCATCTCGTGCTTCGTTCCGTGGAAGGAGACGGCGGCGGACGGCGACGTGCTGGGATTGATGAGCACGGGCGTCGGGGCGTTCGTGCTCGCCATCATCACGATGAGCGCCATCGGCGTGCGCGTGCGCCAGACCTTCCCGAACCTCAATCAGGTGGTGCCGTGGATGGGGCAGCTGCTCACCACGTTCGTGACGCTCATCTGGTGCATCGTCTTCATCAAGGTCTCCTCGGACACGACGCTCGTGCCCAACGACATCGGCAACGAGGAGATCATGAACTCGTCGCCCAGCTTCGGCGTGTTCATCGCCCTGCTCGGCTCGGTGGCCTCGCTCGTCGGCGCCTTCCTCGGGCTGCGCCGCAACGACTGACCCCGCCGCCCCTCCCGCGCCATGTCCGACGCCACTCCCCTCTCCCGCCTCACCGCCGCGCTCGGTGGCACCGTCTTCGGACAGCCCCGCGTGCTCGCGGACCTGGTCACCGCCTTCCTCGCGCGCGGTCACGTGCTCCTGGAAGGCGTGCCCGGCGTGGCCAAGACGCTCACCGCGCGCGGCATGGCCGGAGCCCTGGGCCTCTTGTTCACGCGCATCCAGTTCACGCCGGACCTGATGCCGGCGGACATCCTCGGAACCAACGTCTTCCAGCCGCAGGACAACGCGTTCCGCCTGGTGAAGGGCCCCATCTTCACCGAGGTCCTGGTGGCGGACGAAATCAACCGCACGCCCCCCAAGGCCCAGGCGGCGCTGCTGGAGGCCATGGAGGAGCGGCAGGTCACCATCGACGGCGTCACGCACGCGCTGCCGCCGCACTTCTTCGTGGTCGCCACGCAGAACCCGCTGGAGCTGGAGGGCACCTACCCGCTGCCGGAGGCCCAGCTCGACCGCTTCCTGATGCGGGTGCGCGTGGGCTACCCGGACTCCGACGCGGAGACCACCATGCTGCGCGCCTTCCACCAGCGCGAGGGGCGCCCGGCCGCCATCGACCGCGTGCTGGACGCGCCCACGCTCATGGAGCTCCAGGCCCGCGCCGCGCGCGTCACGTGCGACGACTCCATCCTCCAGTACGTGGTGGCCGTGGTGCGCGACACCCGCGCCAACCCGCGCGTGAAGCTGGGCGCCAGCCCCCGCGCGGCCCAGGCCCTGCTCGCCGCGTCCAAGGCCCGCGCCGCCCTGCTGGGCAATGACTTCGTCACCCCCGACGACGTGAAGGGCGTGGCCACCAGCGTCCTCAACCACCGGCTGCTCCTCAAGGCGGAGGCGGAGGTCGAGGGCGTCACCGCGGACGACGTCCTCAAGCAGACGCTCGAGCGGGTGAAGGTCCCCCGGTGAGCGTGGGCCGTCCCGTCCCCACGGGCCTGGCCGTGGCCCTGCTGGCCGTGGGGCTCGTCCCCGCGGCGCTGACGGTGGCCAGCCCCGCGTTCGGGTGGCTCGCGCTGGCCCTGGACGTGGCGGTGCTCACCCTGTGCGCGGTGGACTTCCTGCGGGCCCCGCGCGCCGGGGACGTCGCCGTGCGCCGCCACGTCGAGGCCATCCTGTCCTCCGGCGCGCGCAACCCCGTCCACCTCACGCTGGAGCGACGGGACGCGGGCCCAGCGCCCCTGCGCGTCGAGGTGCGCGACGAGCCGCCGCTGGAGGTCGCCAGCACCGGACACCGGCAGGCCGCGACGCTGCCCGCGCGCCCCCGGCCCGGGGACCCGCCCACGCGCCTGACGTACTTCATCACCCCGCCCGCCCGCGGCGACGCGCGCTTCGGGGACCTCCACCTGCGCCTCACCGGCCCGCTGGGGCTGAGCATGCGGCAGGTCCGCGTCCCCGCCGCGCACGCCGTGAAGGTGTACCCGGACCTCACCGCCCTCACCAGCGAGGCGCTCGCGCTGGCGCGCGCCACGGACGCGCCGTCGGCCCGGACGGTGCGCCGCCGCGTGGCGGAGGGCCGCGAGTTCGAGTCCCTGCGCGAGTACCGCCCCGGCGACGACTACCGCCACATCGACTGGAAGGCCTCCGCGCGCCACGCGAACACGCTGGTGCGCACGTGGCAGCCGGAGCGGCACCAGCCCGTGCTGCTGCTGTTGGATTGTGGACGCCACATGGCCGGACAGGTCCACGGCCGCCGCAAGCTGGACCACGCGGTGGACGCGGCGCTGCGGCTGGCCAAGGTGGGGCTGGACGCCGGAGACGTGGTGGGCGTCATGGCCTTCGCCAGCGACGTGACGGCCTTCCTCCCGCCGCGCAAGGGCCACGAGCACCTGCGGCTCATCACCGAATCGCTCTACCGCGTCGAGGCGGCGCTCGAGGAGAGCGACTACGGCCGCGCCTACGACTTCGCCTTCGCCCGGCAGACGCGCCGGACGCTGGTGGTGGTGTTCACGGACCTGGTGGACCCGGACGCCTCCGCGGGCCTGCTCACCCGCACGCTGTCCCTGCGGCCCCGGCACCTGCCCGTCGTCGCCTCGCTGCTCGACGAGGACGTGCGCGACGCGGCCACGGACGTCCCCCGCGAGGCGCAGGACGCGTACGCGCGCCAGGCCGCCTCGCGGCTGGAGTCCGAGTACCGCCGCACGGCCTCCACCCTGCGCGAAGCGGGGGCGCTCGTCGTGCGCGCGCCGGCCACGGGCTTCGGCGCGGCCGCGCTCAACGCGTATCTGGATGTCAAGGCGCGCGGACTGTTGTAGCCCGCTGCGTCCTGTCCAGCGGAAAGTTCGTGCATCTCGCACATACGCCGCGAGCGCGCATCGCCCGCGCGTTCGCGTGCCAATCGCGCGGAGGCCGATTTTTCGGCCTCGGAGACGACCCCCTTTACAGCGAGGCCTCCGTCAACAAAATGGCCGGTCTCTCTCGCCTGCCGCGTCGGTGGGCACCCCGAAACAGCACGGATGGAGATGGACTTGGCGGAGGTCGCGAGGGGACTCAGGGTGGAGGTGGAGGCGGACGCGGCGGCGGTCGCGGCCCGGGCGATGGAGGCCCAGGAGCCCGCGCGCACGCTGACCCCCTTCCACGAGCGACTGCTGGCCGAGGAGCTGCTGGCGCGCAGTGGCGACACGCAGCAGCGACTGGCCGGCGCGCTGTCGGAAGCGAAGGTGGACCTCAACCCGCACCAGGTCGAGGGCGCCATGTTCGCGCTCGACTCGCTGTCGCGCGGCGGCTGCATGCTGGGCGACGAGGTGGGGCTCGGGAAGACGATTGAAGCGGGGCTCGTCATCGCCCAGCTGATGGCCGAGGGGAAGACGCGCATCCTCATCCTCGCGCCCGCCACGCTGCGCGCGCAGTGGAACAGCGAGCTGCGCGAGAAGTTCGACCTGGACAGCGTCCTGGTGGACGGGCGCACCGTCCGGGCCACGGGCAACTGCTTCGACCAGCCCTTCCCCGTCATCTGCTCCCACCCGTTCGCGGCCAACAAGTCGCACCTGGTGGCGGAGATTCCCTGGGACCTCATCGTCATCGACGAGGCCCACCGCCTGCGCAACGCGCACCGGGCCAACAACAAGATGGGCCAGGCGCTGCGCGCGTCGCTCGCCGGCAAGCCCAAGCTGCTGCTCACCGCCACCCCGCTCCAGAACGACCTGATGGAGCTGTTCGGGCTGATGTCGCTCCTGGACGAGCAGATCCTCGGGCCCGAGCACGCCTTCCGCACGCGCTACCGCGTGGACGAGGGCGGTGGCATGTCGGAGGCGGCCGCGTGCGAGCTCAAGGAGCGGCTGGCGCCCGTGGTGCAGCGCACGCTGCGCCGGCAGGTGCGCGAGTACGTGCGCTACACCAACCGCCGCTCCATCGTGGAGGACTTCACGCCCTCGCCCGAGGAGCACGACCTCTACGAGAAGGTCAGCGAGTACCTGCAGCGCTCCGAGGCCGCAGCGATCGAACCCGGCAAGAAGACGCTGCTCACGCTGTGCTACCGCAAGCTGCTGGCGTCCTCGACCTACGCCATCGCCCCCACCCTGCGCCGGCTGTCCGACAACCTGGAGAAGCGGCTCCAGGCGGCGAAGCTGGGCCAGCAGGCCCTGGCCATGTTCGAGCCGGAGGAGGCCAAGCAGTTCGTCGAGGAGGGCGAGGAGTGGTCGGACGACCCGGCCAAGGCGCCCAACATCCGCGTGCTGGAGCAGGAGGTCTGGGAGCTGCGGCAGTACGCGGACCTGGCGGACTCCATCAAGGTCAACGCCAAGGGCGAGGCGCTCAAGCGCGGCCTGGACCGCACCTTCACCGTGATGAAGGCGCACGGCTGGCCGGAGAAGGCGCTCATCTTCACCGAGTCCAAGCGCACGCAGCAGTACCTGTTCAACCTGCTGTCGGACCACGGCTACCGGGGGAAGATCTCCCTGTTGTCCGGGGACATGGCCGGCACGCCCGAGGAGCGCCGGGCGCTGGTGGACGAGTTCCGCAACAAGACGCAGATCCTCATCTGCACGGAGGCCGGCGCGGAGGGCCTCAACCTCCAGTTCTGCAACCTGGTGGTGAACTACGACCTGCCGTGGAACCCGCAGCGGGTGGAGCAGCGCATCGGCCGCTGCCACCGGTACGGGCAGCAGCGGGACGTGCTGGTCATCAACTTCCTCAACCGCAGCAACGCCGCGGACGCGCGCTTGTTCGAGCTGCTGGAGAAGAAGCTGAACCTGTTCGACGGCGTCTTCGGCGCGTCGGACGAAATCCTGGGCGCGCTGGAGAGCGGCGTGGACTTCGAGCGCCGCGTGCTCGACATCTACCAGTCCTGCCGCAAGGTCGAGGACATCAACGCCGCCTTCGACAAGCTGCGCTCGGACATGGAGCAGCGCATCAGCAAGCGCATGACGGAGATGCGCTCGGTGGTGCTGGAGCGCTTCGACGGCGACGTGCGCCGCCGGCTGCGCGGGCAGAACGACTCCACGAAGGAGGCGCTCGCCAAGCGGCAGCAGGAGGCGCGCGCGCTCACCAACTCCGTGCTGGGCAGCCGCGCGTCGGGGCGGCTGGAGGTGGCCAAGGCCGCCTATGCCGTCAAGGAGCGCAAGCAGGACGCGGTCAGCTACCTCCAGCTCGACGCCGCGGGCCTCCCCTCCCGCCTGGCGCGGCTGGCCGGGAGCGAGGGCTGGTGGTTCTGCTACAAGTTCGAGACGACGGGCCTGAAGCCGGAGGAGAAGCTCGTCCACCTGGTGCTGGTGAAGGACCGCGAGGGCAACTTCCGCGCCCTGCCGCTGCAGGACGGCGCCCACTTCGTGAAGCTGGCCGCGAAGGAGGAGAAGCGCCGCCAGCCCGCGCCGGTGTCCGTGCAGCTGATGCAGGAGCAGTCCCTGGTCGCCGCGAAGGACGAAATCCTCCGCGCCGCCGAGCGCCGCAACGCGCTGGAGCTGGACAAGGCCAAGGAGCGCGCGGACCGCTACGTGGAGGACTGCCTGATGGAGTCCCGCGAGGGCGTGGACGCGGCCCGGCAGGCGTGGATCGACGCGCGCAAGCTGGTGACGGCGGAGGAGGACGTGGCCGAGCGCGCCAAGGCCCGCGCGAACGCGGACCGGCTGGAGCGCGAGTACCGCCGCAAGCTGTCCTCGCTGCGCAACGAGGAGGAGAAGCGCTACGCCTCCAAGGACCGCCAGCTCGCCGAGCTCGCCCAGAAGGCGAAGGTCACCGAGAAGCGCTCGCTCATCGCGTCCGCCTACTTCTGGCTCTCCTGAGCGTCCGGCGGGCGCAGCCGCACCCACGTCGCGCCCCAGCCACCGTCGCGCTCGGAGGCGGAGTGGAACGACTCCACCTCCGGCAGCCGCGGGAGCAGCGTCTGCACCGTGCGCCGCAGCGCGCCGGTGCCCTTGCCGTGGATGATGCGCACGTCGAGCAGGCCCTTCTGACGGCAGGCCCAGAGGTACTCGACGACCAGCTCCTTCACGTCCTGGGGGCGGAACGGGTGCAGGTCCAGCGTGCCGTCGATCGGCAGCTCGACGACCTCGTCCTCATCGGGCGGGGGGGCTTCCCCCTCCGGGGGCAACGGCGGTTCGTCCAGCCGCTGGGGTGGCAGGCGCCTGGGGCTCATGCGTCCACTCTCCGGACTCGCGCTTGCGCTGCTCCGCCTCCAGGCGGCGGCGCTCGCGCGCCTGCTGGTACTGGGCACGCAGCGACGCCACCTCGTTCTTCAGCGCCTTCAGGTTCTTGCCCAGGTCCTCCGCCGCCGCGGTGTCGCGACGCTCGTCCACGCGCTCTCCCCGCGCGCCAGCCCCACCGGCTGTCATCATCTGGACCATCAGCGCTGCCACGGTGACGGACATCATGCCCAAACAGGTAAGCAAGACTCATGCACGGAGGCAAGTCCCGTTCACGAGGTGACGCTCCCTTGGTGCCCCCCCGTCGTTCTGCTCGCGACAATGCGTTCAGCCAGTCTGACGGCGGACAGCGGCGCGCTTCCCTCCGCTTTGTTGTTGATGGTGACGAAGATGGGGCGCTCGCGACGCACGGCGGCGAGGCACGCGCGGGACAGCGTCTCCCGGGTGGGGAGGTCCTCGTCCACGAGCTTGTCGAAGGGCGCGTAGCGGGCGCGGGCCTCCTCGTAGCCGATGTCCGGCGGCAGCATCCACCGCACCACCAGCGCTCGCGCCTCCAGCGCCCGCGTCCTCCGGGCCTGCACACCCATGGGCGGCATGTGCGCCCACACCGCCAGCACGGGACACGCGCCCACATCCGCGAGCGCCTGCGCGAAGCCCTCCGTGAGGAGCTCCTCGTTGCGCACCTCGACGGCGTACAGCGGCCCCTTGGGGAGCGCGGCGAGGAAGCCATGGAGCCGCTCCACGAAGCGCGCGGCGCCGCCCAGCACCTGGGGGTCCTGCGGGGGAAATTGGAAGACGAGCGGACCGCCCTTGTCGCCCAGCCCCTCGACGAAGGGCCGCACCACGGACTCCTCGGCGTAGGCCGCGTGGAGAAAGCGGTCGTTGAGCTGCCCCCGCTGGGCGCCATAGCGCTCGTGCATGGGGAAGCGCGCCAGGGTGCAGACCTCGTGGGCCTTCACCAGGAAGCGGAAGTGCTCCGGCACCTGCGCGGCGTAGTCGGCGAAGGCGCCGGCGGAGATGGGGCCGTAGAAGGTACGGTCGATGCCCACCGTGCGCAGCACGGGGTGGCGTGAGTACGCGGCCAGGCCCTCGCGCGCGAGCTGGGACGCGGCGGCCTCGTGGTCGTACACGAGCCCCGTCCATCCGGGGAACGTCCACGACGAGGTGCCCAGGTAGATGCCCGTGGGCAGCTCGCGTCCGAGCGTGACGAGGGACTCCGGCTGGGCAGCGGGCTCCACGGGCTGGGAACGCGCGCGCGCCCGGGTCGGCGCTTCCACTGGCGCGCCCGTGAAGAGGTCGAGCTGTGAAGGTCCCCGCTGCTGGCCCATCGGACATCTCCCGCGTCCCGACGACACCGCATGCGGGTGCCGCGCATCGCTCGGGCATAACGCCCGACCACACAGGATTCAGGAGGTTGCCCCAGAAGGCGGGGACGACCCAAGAGGTATGTCTCCCCTACAGGCAGCCGAGCTCCATGCCCCGCAGGACGGCGCGGGTGCGGTCCCTCACGCCCAGCTTGGACAGGATGCTGGAGGTCTGGTTCTTCACCGTGCCCTCGGCGGTGCCGAGCGCGTCGGCGATCTCCCGGTTGGACAACCCCCGGGCGATGAGCCGCAGCACCTCCAGTTCGCGGCGGGTGAGGCCCTCGGGGAGCTCCGCGTGGGGGAAGTCCCGGGGCAGCTCCGCGAGGCCGCGCGCCACGCGCTCCGCGACGCCTGGCGGCAGCAGCGTCTGCCCCGCGTGCACGCGGCGGATGGCGTCCGCGAGCTCCTCGAGGGACACGTCCTTGAGGAGGAAGCCCTGCACGCCCGCGCGCAGCGCCTCGATGATGGCGGCGTCCTCGTCGAAGGTGGTGAGCAGCACCACGCGGCGGTGGGGCGCGTCGCGGCGCAGCGCGCGCAGGGCCTCCAGGCCCGTCATGCGCGGCATGCGCACGTCCATCAGCACCACGTCCGGGTCCAGCTCCGCGACCTTGCGCAGGGCCTCTTCCCCATCCACCGCCTCGCCCACCACGCGCAGGTCGGGGGTGAGGTCCAGCAGGCTTCGCAGGCCCTGCCTCACCAGGGCGTGGTCATCCGCCAGCACGAGTCGAATCATGAGTCAGTCCTCACCGTGGCGGGGAGCCAGGCCTCCAGCTCCCACCCCCGCCCCGCCTCCGCGCGCCAGGCCACGTCCCCGCCCAGGCGGGTGAAGCGCTCGCGCATGCCCGTCAGCCCCGCGCCCGGCGTGGGAGACGCCGCGCCCCTGCCGTCGTCCCGCGTGACGACCCGCACGCCCCCGGCCTGGGTGGGCTCGACGCGGATCCACAACCGCGTGGCGCGCGCGTGGCGCAGCGTGTTCGTGAGGACCTCCTGGACACAGCGGATGAGCGAATGGGTCGCGTCGGTCGAGGCGAGCGCGAGGTCCTCCGGGACGTCGAGGTGGACGGTCAGCCCGGGAGCGTTCGCGGCGAGGGAGCGGAGCGAGGCCAGCAGCGGAGGTGGCGTGTCACGCAGGGCCGACACCGTCTCGCGCACCTCGGAGAGCAGCGTCCGCGCGGCCTCGCGGGCGCGCCGCAGGTGCTCGGCGGAGGGCGTGTCCTTCGCGGTGTACGCGGCGGCCTCCAGGTTGAGGGAGAGGGCGGTGAGGTGGTGGCCGAGCGAGTCGTGCAGCTCGCGCGCGATGCGCAGCCGCTCCCCTTCCCGCTCGCGGGAGGCCAGCAGCACCTGCGTCGACTGCAGCTCCGCGTGGAGCCGGGCCAGCTCCCGTCGCGCCTGGGCCTCTCGCACCATGACGACGGCCGAGGCCAGGGTGAACCCCTGGAAGCCGATGAAGATGAGCCCCTGGACCAGGGCATAGGCGAAGGAGTGGATGACCAGGTAGACCAGCACGAGCGCCACGGACTGGGCGGCCACCCAGAGCACCGCGCGCCGCTGGGGGAGCAGCTCGGGCGCCTGGGCGGCGACGATGGCGAGCAACGCGCCGTCCACGCCCGTGCGGCTGGTCGCCACGACGACGAGCCCCGTGAGCGACTGGACCGCCAGCGCGGGTACGCTGCCGTCATCCTCCGCGACGGCGTTGCGGCAGTAGGCCACGCCGAAGCCGAGGAACGCGACCAGCCAGAGCAGCGACGTGGGGGACTGGAGCGGAAAGCCACCGCGCACGAGCGCCTCGGCGTGGGGCGAGCCGACGACGCCCCAGGTCAGCAACCCGGCCACCAGCAACAGTCGCCGGGTGGAGGGGGATTTCGCCGCGCCGTGCCTCTGGGCCATGTGACGCAGCATAGGCGCCCGGGGGCCCGGTGGCATGTGCCGGAAGTCATAGGGACGCGGTGTGACTTCCCGCAGATGTGGGCCCTCGCGGGCTTGCGTACCTTGCTCCCCGACTCGTCGCTCGTCGGAGGCACACATGACGTTCAACTCCTTCATCCGTTCGCTCCACATCGCCGCCGGTGTCGTCGCCTTCATCACGCTCTGGCTGCCCCTGGTGGCCCGGAAGGGGGGCACGCTGCACCGGCGCGTGGGCTGGGTGTACGTGGGCGCCATGGGCGTCATCGCGCTCACGGCCCTGCTCCTGTCGGGGACGCGGTTCGTCCTGGAGCCGGCGGAGCGCGCCATCGCCCTCTTCTTCGTCTCGCTGAGCGTGCAGACCGCGGCGGCGGCCTCGTTCGGGGTCCGGGTGCTGCGCGCGAAGCAGCGCACCACCGCGCACCGGAGCCTCTACGACCTGGGCATCGCCGGCCTCACGCTGTGCACGGGGCTCGTCACGTTGGCCTGGGGCGTGGCGATGAACGCGCCGCTGCTGTGGGGCTTCGCGCCGGTCGGCATCTTCGTGGGCGCGTCGACCCTGTACTACTGGCGGACGCCTCCCAGGGAGCGCATGCACTGGTGGATCCAGCACATGGGCGCCATGGTGACGTCGGGCATCGGCACGATCACCGCGGTCCTCGTGGTGAACGCCAGGCACCTGGGCATCGAGGGCATGCAGCTCGCCGTGTTCCTCGGTCCCGCGGTGGTCGGCGTCACGGGACTGCGCCTCTGGGTGCGCTACTACCGCCAGAAGTTCTCGCCTCCGTCCAAGCCGGTCGCGAGCGTGTCCCTGCCCGTCGCCGGGCGCTGAGGGAACACGTCCATTGGCCCAGTGACATTCAGCAGGTCTGGCCCTCCTGGAGGGCCAGCTTGGGCGCATCCTGACGGCGAACCTCGACCTTCCGACGAGCGCCCTCATGAATCACGCCCCACCCGCCGAGCCGACAACCTCCGTCCATCCCAGGAAGCCCCACCCGCTCCACGAGCTGTCCCTCGTCTTCGCGCGCTTCGCGCTCGCGGCGGCGTTCCTGTCCGCGGTCGCCAGCCGCTTCGGACTCTGGAAGGGCAGCCCCGGCCTCGACACCTTCGAGGGCTTCACGCGCTACACGGCCGAGGTGCTCGCCTTCATGCCCGCGTCGAGCATCCCGCTGTTCGCCTGGGCCGCGACCACCGCGGAGGTGCTGCTGGGCATCGCCCTGCTCCTGGGAGTCTGGCCGCGCCGGGTGGCGCTCGCGAGCGCCCTGCTCCTGGCGACGTTCGGCACGGCCATGGCCGTCTCCCAGGGGCTCAAGTCACCGCTGGACTATTCGGTGTTCTCGGCGTGCGCCTGCGCGCTGCTGCTCGCGCGAGCACACGATTAGAACCTCGACCAGGCGCGGACCTTCGGACACGCCACGTCCGTGGCCAGGGAATCCATCGACTCGAGCAGGATGTTGCTGGCGTTCGCGACGCTGACGCCCATCACCGCGTCGAGGGTGCGCCTCACCCGCGTGTCCAGGCGCGGGCCGTGCTCGGAGAGGATTCGCGCGAGGGCCGCGTCCCAGACCTCCTTCGTGGGACGCGCATCGCCAGGGATGGCGGAGGCCACCGCCTGGCAGAGCGTCGCGAAGCTCTCGTGGATGCGCGCGAGCGCCGCCTTCCGCTCCGCCTCCGTGGAACGGAAGCGGGCCCACACCGACACCTCCACGGACTGCTCCCCGACCGGGGGAGGAAAGGTCCACTGCTCCGCCAGCGCCCGGGCACAGGATGGCTCGATGAAGGCTCCACGCACGTCCATCGTCGACTGGTAGGAGTTGAGCTTCGCGACCTTGCCGTTGGCATCCACGGTGAACCGGAGCAAGAGCCGGTCATCCGCATCCGCGGAGGCGTTCCACGGAACGGAGCGCGCGGGAGAACCCGCCTGCTTGGACTCGGCGACGAGTCGTAGACAGCCCGCCAGGGCCTGGCGCTGCCCCTCGAAGACCCGGCGAACCGCATCCGGGGCGAGCCCCGGCGTCGTCTCCACGCGCTCGGCGGCGGAGACCTCCGACGCGAGGGCACCGAGGAACGAGCCGAGCAACACGAACGACACGGCGAGACGTCGAAGGTCCACGAACCGGGGCATGCCTCACACCATAGCCGGGTGGAGGGCGCGAGCCGAACGTCGGAGTCGCGCGACCGCGACGTCCGGGCCTCGACGATGCCCCTGGAGCCCGGACCACCTGTTTCGGGCCACCCGACGCGTACAGGCGCACCAGCTTGGAGCCCCTGGAGACAGGGCCTAGTGCCTCGCCCAGGCGCGGAGCTTCGGGCAGTCCACGTTCGCGACCAGCTCCTCCATCGCGCTGACCAGGATGGTGCTGGCATCCGACACGTTGACGCCTCTCACCGCGTCGATGCTGTTGTTCACGGACCAATGCAGACTCGTGCCTCGCTCGGAGACGAGTCTGGCGAGGGTGGCGGTCCACACCTCCCGCGAGGGCTCCGCGCCATCCGGGGTCGCGGAGGACACGGCCTTGCAAAGCGCCGTGAAGCCCTCGTGGATGCTCGCGAGCGCCGCCTTCCGCTCGGCCTCGGTGGAACGGTAGCGAGCCCACACCGACACCTCCACCACCTCCACCCCCGTCAACGCGGGGAAGGTCCACTGCTCCGCCACCCTCTCGGCGCAGTGCGACAGGAGGAACACGCCGCGCACCTCCATCGTCGACTGGTAGGAGTTGGGCCTCGCCACCTTCCCGTTCGCGCCAATCTTGAAGCGGAACAAGACCCGGTCATCCGCGTCCACGGGCTCCTTCCAGGGGACGAACCGCATGGGCGCGCCCTCCCGCTGGACCTCGGAGACCAGGCGCATGCACCGGGACAATGCCTGGCGCTGCCCATCGAAGACGCGACGCACGACCTCGGGAGACACTCCCGGCGTCGTCTCGACGCGCTCCGCGGCGGAGACCTCCGCCGCCTGGGCGGACAGACACGAGAACGTCAGCACGAACAACGAGGCGAGGCATCGAAGGTCGGAAGTTCCAGGCATGTCCCACACGATATCCGGAACGAGAACGAACTCCCGAAACCTTGTGTTGAAACAGTCGAGCTCCCCGCTGGCGGCTCCGCGACGCCTCGATTCACGCCATGATATGACAACAGCAACACCCCGCAGTCCCGAGGCCAGCTCCATGAGACTTCCGATGGCGGTGATGATGACGTGCGCGGCGCTCTTCTTCCTGGGCTGTGGCGCCCCCGAGACCGACGACAGCCCCGCCCCCGTCAGCGAGGACGACAGGGGCGTCACCCAGTTCGGGACCTGCACGGCGCTCTGCAACGGGGCGGCGTCGGTTTCGTGCAGCGGCACGACGTGCTCCTCGACGGATGGCCAGGGCGTCACGTGTGACGGCGTCTTCAAGGCCTGCGCGTGCAGCGGCCTGCCCCTGTGCGCCCAGTACGCCGGGAAGAGCTGTTCGCCGCTCTACAGCCGGCTGGCCTGCTGCAACAACAACAATCCCGACGAGCTGGTCTGCTCCACCAACGGGGTCTCGGGCGCGCTGACGTGGCTGTTCTGGTGAACCACCGCGAAGACTGACGCCGGTCAGGACACGTCGCCCGCTCTGGGGCTCACGGCACCGGAGCGGGTGCCTTCACCAACCACAGACGCCTCAGTCCCCAGGCATACGACGCGACGAAGACCCCGAACGTCACCGCCGACCAGGTCAGCATCTCCTCGTGGCGGAGCGCTTCACCGTGATAGGCGCCCCCGGCGCACAGGGCCAAGGCCCCGAGGGCGGGGAGCGCGCAGAGCAGCAACACGAAGAGCCAGGCGAGCGCGGCCCCGTAGCCGCGGACGATGGCCCCCGCGAGGAACGCGACGAGGGCCAGCAGGTAGATGGGCGGCAGGAACACGAACATCCCCAGCGGGCACATGTCGCTCGCCCAGGCGGGAGTCGCCAGCAGGAACACCAGAACGCCGTACGTCCGGGTCAGCGCACGCATCGAGACTCCTCCACTCGTGGGGGCCCCTGCCCGGGGACGGCCCGCTCCCGGACCATCGCATATCGGGACCGCGGCATGGCCTGCCCTGTATAGTCCCCCCCAGGCATCGACGTGGGGCCTGGCGCCCAGGCGTCAATCCATCGCATTCCACGAGCAGACTCGCTCGACACCCGATGACCCATCCCGAGGAGGGCGGTAGATGGCACAGATGAGATGTCCCCGCTGCAAGAACCCCATCGACCTTCAGGAAAGGGCCGCTGGCCCCAACGTGACGTGTCCGACCTGTGGCAACGTCACGCCCGTCAGCCGCCCACTCAGCAAGAAGTGGATCGCCGCCATCATCGGCGCCGTGTCCCTGGTCCTGTGCTGCCCGCTCACTGGCATCATGGCCGCCATCGCCATCCCCAACTTCATCCGGTTCCAGGCACGCGCCAAGCAGGCCGAGTGCAAGACCCAGCTGAAGAGCTGGTACCTGGCCCAGCAGGCCTACCGCGCCCAGCACGAGGCCTACCAACCCCGCTTCGACGAGGTCGGCTTCTCCCCGGGCCCCGGCAATCGCTATGCGTACTACGTGAGCAACCCCGCCCAGGGCGAGCTGACGGGCACGGCCATCTCCGCGGACGCGAAGTTCGATTCGGACGCCCTGTCGGTCGACGCGCTGCCGGAGCAGGTGACGGCGCTGCTGGGCATGTCTGGTGAATGCCCCGACTGTGAAATCACCGCGGCGTGCGCCGGTAACGTGGACAACGACGACAAGCTCGACGTGTGGGTCATCTCGACCGGCGAGCTCCCGTTCGAGAACGAGGCGGGCCAGAAGGCGGGCCCCGGAGACCTCGCGCACGTCGTGGACGACCTCCAGCGCTGAGCGACAGCCACCGCCGGGAACCCTGGGGTCCCGGCGGCGGCCGCCGCATGGCTCAGAACGGAGACAGGTGGATGTAGATGATGGAGCCGTTCGGGCAATAGATGACGATGTAGAAGAACGGGCCGCGGAAGCGGTCGTTGTTCATCTCGTAGTGCTGCTGGAGACCGAGCTGCGTCCGGCCCCCCGGACCGGCGCCCCGGGCCGCGGTGTCAGGCACCGTCAGGGAGAAGGTCTCGATGTTGGCGGGGAGCTTCACGACCTCCTTGCCGTCCTTGTCGATGAGGCCCACGGTGCCCGGGTACTTGCCGACCTGGATGTCCTCTTCGTTCGCGCGCGCGTTCACCCGGTAGTGCCCCTCCGGGATGCCCAGCTCGGGGGCGTTCACGTAGACGAAGGCGGCGTCCACACCCTCGGCGAAGCGGGCCGCGGGGACCTGCTCGAAGCCCGCGATGCTGGTCCCGGCGAAGGTGATCTTCTCCGAGGTGGAGGTGACGATCTGCTCCTTGTTCAGATGTCCGTGGATTGCTGTCTCGCACGTGGCTGTGACACGCGTCACCACATACAGCCCTCAATCCGTGACATCGCATGTCACACGACGAGATGTTTCACCATAGCAACCATTCACGCAGGGTTCAAACCACCCACGCGCATCGAGACATGCCTCCACCCCCGCCTGCTCGAGAGGAGGAGTCGCCGGGGCCCCACCACGGCCCCGGCGAGCGGGTCGACGGGCTGACGCTACTGCCCCGCGGTGACGGTGACCCCCGTCCCCACGACGCGCGTCGACGCAACGCCCGTCACGAGGTTGCCGGTGGAGACGACGGTCAGCGCGGTGCCGCCACCCTTGTCGTAGCGCAGGCCCGTGCTCCGGGTGGTGCCGGGACCCCGGATGGCATTGCCCGTCACGGAGACGAAGCCCGTGCCGTAGTTGACCTGGGCGATGGACAGGTAGTGGTAGAGCGAGCCGGTATTCGGCTCTCCGCCGAAGTTGAAGATCTTGTTGTCGGAGATGACCGACGCCGCGTCTCCCTGCACCGTGGCACTGATGCCCGCCCACGTCCCCGTGGTGGTGCCCTCACCGAAGCCCTCGATGTAGTTGTCGGAGAGGGTAGTGCCGAAGAGGCGCAGCGCGACGATGGCTGTCTGCCCCACGCCGTACAGGTGATTGCCTCGCACCTTCCACCCCGCCGCGTTCTCCAGGCGGATGGCGCTCACGCCGGAGTCGGCGATCCAGTTGTCGATGAGGTCCCAGTCGGTGACGGAGTTGCCGGAGTCCTGGACGTAGACGCCGTGCTGCCCGGAGTCACTGATGAAGTTGTGGACGATGCGGCCGTTCACCTGGGTGTTGGTGATGGCCACGCCAGCGCTGTTGGTATTGGTGAGGCGGATGCCCGAGCCGCGCATGGAGTTGATGCGCAGGTTCTCCACGGTGGAGTTCCACGACATCACGACGAGGCCATCCGTGGCGCGGCCCGTGTTGTTCGCGGCGTTCCCATCCAGCGTGAGGTTCTTCACGCTGATCGGATCACCCGTATAGGTGGCCGCGTCGAGCCACGTGTCGCTCGCCATGAGCGCCGCCAGGTTGGCGCCATTGGCCTGACGGATGACCGTCCCGGAGGGCTCGCCTCCCCGGTACGCACGCTCTCCGCGCAGCCGGAGGGTGGCGTTGACGAGGCACGGGCCGCTGAGGACGAGCTCGTCGCCCGCAGCGCTGCTGGCGACGGCCGCGTTGATGGTCTCGTCATCCGTCGTCGTGTTGTTGCAGGTCACCGGCACCTGCGCTGCCAGTGCGGGTGCGGGCAGGAGCAGGAAGGCCACGAGCGCGGACAGGCAACGCGCGCGCGGGGACTGCGTGGATACCAATGCCAGGGGTGTGGACAGGGTCGGGTCGTGCATGCCCGCCCGATAAACGAAGCCCTGTCACGACGCACGCCTCTCATGCAGGCGTGAGAGCGATTCCAGCCGGACGACGCAATCCCAGACACACCGCCCGCACAATCTTTCACTTCACGCGCACGAATCCGAGGCGACTTCCACGGGCCTGCAATCTCGCAGGCACCCTGGAGTCACGCGCGCATCAGACCTTGAGGCGGATGGCGGAGGGCAGCAGCGTGAAGGTCGCGGGCAGGCGGCCCGGTGTCTCGCCATCCACGTCCAGGTAGACGTCCTGTCCATCCACGGACTCCGCGTGAACCGTGCGGCACCGCAGCCGGCGCGTCCCCTTCCAGGTGACGTGGGCCCCGCTGTAGACGCCCTTCGACTTGATGATGAAGTCGCTCAGCCCGTAGCCGGACCAGATGGTGACGTCGAACAGGCCGTCGTGGGTGAGCGCGTCCGGGGCGACGAACATGCCGCTGCCGAAGTAGCGCCCGTTGGCCACGGCCACGGCGGTGACGTCGACGGGCTGCGCCGGGTTGTCGTCGGTGGACAGGAGCACCTTGCGCTCGGAGTACTTCACCAGCCCCTTGAGCGTGCCCCACACGAAGCTGAAGTTGCCGCCGAGCGCCTTGCTGCCGGCGTTCACCTCGCGAGCCACCTCCGCGCTCACCCCGAAGGAGGCGATGTTCGCGAAGTAGCGCGTCGCCGGCCGCCCCTCGTTGTCGACGAAGTCGAGCCGCCCCACGTCGAAGGGCTCCGTGGTGTCCGTGCGCAGCCGCTCCAGCGACGACTCCAGGTCCAGCGCCCAGCCGAAGGTGCGGCGGAAGTCGCCGCCCGTGCCCCGGGGAATCAGCCCCAGCGCCGCGTTGGGGTTGATGACCTTGCCGTCCCGGAAGAAGCCGTTGGTGACCTCGTTGAGCGTGCCGTCACCGCCCACGGCGACGACGCACTCGTAGCCCTGGTCGATGGCCTCGCGCGCCAGGCGCGCCGCGTCCATCCCGCCCTGGGTGAATCCGTGCCCGAACTCCCCGAGCACCTTCCCCACCTGCGCGGCAATCTCGACCCAGCGCTTCCCGGTCTGCCCATTGGCGCTGCGTGGATTGACCACCAGGAACGTCTTCATCGGCACCTAAGCCCCTCCGTGTCGCACCCCTGTTTACGCGGTTGTGGCGCGGTACTCCACTCCAGGACACGACTCCCCGGGCAGGCAGGTCCCTCCACACCCCACCACGGGGTGACGCACCGCACAGCGAGTCGGGCCATCCCCGGCGGACACAGGCCCCCGGCGGCCCTCAGGAGGCCCCCAGCTCCACCCGCCTCCGGAGAGAGACGTTCCAGGTGGCGGGCAGGTCCGCCTCGCAGAACACGCAGACGAACCAGCCCTCCTTCACGAGGTTGACCTCGGCGCAGGCGACGCAGCGACGGAAGCACATCGCGGCGGTGAATCCCTGTGGGAGCAAGACGCCGAGCCCCCTGGAGGCCCAGGCCACCGCGTCCCAGCACGACACGTCCGGGCAGTAGCCCGTGGACAGGTTGGAGAGCTCGGCGACGAAGAACCCGGCGCCCCGGCGCCCGAAGCGCAGCTCCCCGGCGGCCAGGACCTCGGCCCCTCCGGCGCAGGCCACGTGCTCGGACCTGCGCGGCGCCAGCAGCAGTCGCCCCGCCACGTCCACCACGTACGTCGCGCCCTCGGAGAGGGCCTCGGGGTGGAGCCCGAGCCAGTGGGCGACGTCCTGGAGGGACGTGACGGGCGCGCCCCGGGGCGAGGACAGCGCGTGCCGTCGCACGGCTTCGGGACCGACGTAGGGGTAGACGTGGACGAACATGCCGGGTGGACGTCCACGCCTCGTGCCCTCGGACAGCTACGCGCGCAAGGTCCCTTCCAGGACGGTGACGGCGACACCGCCGATGCGCGCGCGCTCGGGAGCCCCCGCGCGGCCGGTGACCTCTACCTCGATGCGCCCCGGCTTGCCGATGGCATCTCCCTGCTCGATGCGCGCGCGCACCGTGCCGCCCTCGGCGGGCAGGGAGAGGACGCCATGGCTCGCCAGGTACACGCCGAGCGGGCCCGCGGCCGAGCCCGTGACGGGGTCCTCCGCCACGCCCACGCCCGGCACGAAGTAGCGCGCGTGGGCCACGCTGCCGGCCTCCCGCACGTCCCGGGTGAAGACGTACAAGCCGCGCATGCCGTGCGGCCCGAGCAGCTCCGCGAGCGCTCCGGCGCGCGGCGCCAGGTTCCACACGTCCTCCCTGCGCCGGAACGGCACCACCAGGCGCTGCGCGTTGCGATACGCCGGCAGCGTCTCGTCCACCATGTCGACGCTCCCGCCCACCAGCGGCAGCACCTTCGACAACGGCACCGGCGGCGTCTCCCACGCGTGACGGGGCGTGACGATCCACGCGCGGCTTGCTCCGCCCCCCATCGCCTCCAGCTCCACGTCGAGCGTCCCGGCCGCGCACTCCAGTCGCGCATGCCCCTCGCGAGGCAGCAACCCCCGCTCGGCCAACAGGTGGAACGTCGCCACCGTGGCGTGGCCGCAGAAATCGATCTCGGCCTTCGGCGTGAAGTAGCGCAGCCGAACGCCCCCATCCGGCCCGGACAGCATGAACGCCGTCTCCGAGGCCCCCACCGCCGCCGCGATGCGCTGCATCGCCTCCGCATCCAGCCCCACGGCGTCCAGCACCACCCCCGCGCGATTGCCCGCCCCCGCGGTCCGCGTGAAGGCGTCGACGATGCTCACCTGCATGGCGTGCTCCCTTTCCCTCGCGGCTCCAGCGAGCGAGGAGGCATGTACCGACACAATCCTGTCGGCGGAATCGATACAATGGATGCATTGCGCATGAACGCGCGTCAACCGTATGGATTGTCACCATGACAAGCTGGAAGCCAGACCTTCGGGGACGTGACGGGCCGCTCTATCGGGTCATCGCGGACGCGCTGGGGGCGGACATCGAGGAGGGGCGGCTCGCGGCGGGGACTCGCCTGCCCACGCACCGGGAGCTGGCGGAGAAGGTGGGCGTCACGGTGGGCACGGTGACGCGCGCCTACGCGGAGGCCGAGCGCCGGGGCCTCGTCGGCGGAGAGGTGGGCCGGGGCACCTTCGTGCGCCACCGCGATGCGCCCCGAAACCTGCCCGCGCCGTCCGCGTCCGAGGACGACGACTCGCTCATCGAGCTGGGCCTCAACTGGCCCGCGACGCCCGCGGGCGACCCGGCGACCACGGCGCTCCGCGACGCGCTGGAGTCCCTCACGCGCTCGCCCCGCCTCCCCGAGCTGCTCGACTATGCGCCCCATGCGGGCCACGCCGCGCACCGCGAGGCTGGCGCGGCGTGGATGTCCCGCTTCGGCGTGAAGGCCACGCCCGCGCAGGTGCTGGTGTGCTCCGGGGGGCAGCACGCCATGGACGTCGCGCTCGGCGCCCTCACCCGGCCCGGGGACACCGTGCTCTGCGAGGCGCTCACCTACCCCGGGCTGAAGGTGCTCGCCCACCGGCTCCACGTCCGCCTGCACGGCGTGGCCATGGACGAGCACGGCCTCGTCCCGGACGCGCTCGACGCCGCGTGCCGCACCGGCGCGAAGGTCCTCTTCGTCCTGCCCAATCTCCAGAACCCCACCGGCTGCGTCATGCCCGAGGAGCGCCGCCGCCGCATCGCCGCCGTGGCCCGCGCGCACGGGCTCACCGTCATCGAGGACGACGCCTACGGCCTGCTGCTCGACGAGCGCCCGCCGCCGCTGCGCGCGCTGCTGCCGGAGTCGTGCTGGTTCATCGCGGGCGTGTCCAAGCTGCTCGCCCCCGGCCTGCGCCTGGGCTACCTCGCCACGCCGGAGGGCGGAGTCCCCGAGCGCCTCGCGGAGGAGTCCGCGCTCGCCGCGCGCATGACGCCCCCGCTGACGGCGGAGGTGGCGTCGCGGTGGATTCGCGACGGCGTCGCGGACGCGCTGGTGGCGCACCGCGCGCGAGAGGCCCGGGAGCGGATGGCGCGGGCGCGAGCGGTGTTGGGCGCGTCCCTGCCCCCCGCGGCCGGGCCCGCCGGCTACCACCTGTGGCTGAGGCTGCCCTCCGGCTGGCGCGCGGAGGGCTTCGCGGCCCAGGCGCGGCGCCGAGGCGTGTCCGTCATCGCCTCGGACGTCTTCACGGTGGGGCCCTCCACCGCGCCGGCGGCGGTGCGCGTGTGCCTGGGGACACCGCGCACGCGCGCCGCGCTGGAGAAGGGCCTGGAGCGCCTCGCCCGGACGCTGGAGGCGGGGCCGGAGCCGCTCGCCTCCATCGTCTGACTACTTCTGCGGCAGCGGCACCGTGCGCACGTGCAGCTCGCGCAGCTGCTTGTCGTCCACGTCGCCGGGGGCGCCCGTCATCAGGTCCGTGCCCGTCTTCGTCTTCGGGAACGGAATCACGTCGCGCAGGGACTCGGTGCCGGTGAGCAGGAAGGAGAGACGGTCCATGCCCAGCGCGATGCCACCGTGCGGCGGCGCGCCGAACTTGAGCGCGTCCAGCAGGAAGCCGAACTTCGCCTGGGCCTCCTCGTCGCTGATGCCCAGCGCCTTGAAGACCTCCGCTTGAATCTTCGGGTCATGCAGGCGGATGGAGCCACCGCCAATCTCGAAGCCGTTGAGCACCACGTCGTAGCGGTGGCACTTCACGCGCCCCGGGTCTGACAGGAGGTAGGGCACGTCCTCGTCGTGCGGACGGGTGAAGGCGTGGTGCGCCGCCACCCACGTGTTGGTCTCCTCGTCGTGCTCGAACAGGGGCGGGTTCACCACCCAGAGGAACTTCCACTGGCCGCCGCTGCCATACTCCGGGATGAGGCCCAGCTTCTTGGCGACGTGCACGCGCAGGTTCGCCATCACCGTGTGGACCAGCGCCTCCTTGCCGAACTGGAAGAGGATGAGGTCGCCCGTCTTCGCGCCCACCGCCTGGTTGATGGCGGCACGCAGCGAAGGGGAGATGGTCTTCGACAGCGGCGACTGGGTCCACTCGCCCCCGTCCGCCACCTTCGCGCGCGCCAGGCCCTTGGCGCCCGCCTGCTTGGCGAACTCCTCCAGCTTGTCGCTCTCCGCGCGGCTCATCGCCTTGTCCGCGGGGATGACCATCGCCTTGACGATGCCCTTGGCCTGCACCGCCTCGAACATCATCGGGACGCCGCCCGCCTCGCCGTGCTCGCGGATGAGGTCGGTGAGAACCACGTGCTCCAGCCCGAAGCGCAGGTCCGGCTTGTCGTTGCCGTACTTCGCCATGGACTCGTAGAAGTCCATGCGCATGAACGGCGTGGGCACGTCGATGCCCAGCACCTCGCCCCACAGCTTCTTCAGCAGCCCCTCGATGATGGTGAAGATGTCGTCCTGGTTGACGAAGCTCATCTCCACGTCGATCTGCGTGAACTCCGGCTGCCGGTCGACGCGCAGGTCCTCGTCGCGGAAGCACTTGACGATCTGGAAGTAGCGGTCGAAGCCCGCCACCATGAAGAGCTGCTTGTAGAGCTGCGGGCTCTCCGCGAGCGCGTAGAACTTGCCCGCGTTCATGCGGCTGGGGACCAGGAAGTTGCGCGCGCCGCCGGGCGTGTACTTGCCCATGAACGGCGTCTCCAGCTCCAGGAAGCCGTGCTCCACCATGTACGCGCGCGTCAGCGCGTTCATCTTCGAGCGCGTCATCAGCGACTTCTGCAGCGGCGTGCGCCGCAGGTCGAGGTAGCGGTGGGCCAGCCGCTTCTCCTCCGAGGTGTCGATGTTGTCCTCGATGGGGAACGGCGTGGGCTCCGAACGGTTGAAGATGGTCAGGTCGCTCGCCTTGACCTCGATCTCCCCCGTCTTCATCTTCGGGTTCACGTTCTTGCCGCGCGACACCACCTTGCCGCGCACGCCGATGCAGAACTCCAGGCGCAGGCTGCCGGCCAGGGCGTGGGCCTCCGCGTGGTCGGGC
Organism: Myxococcus stipitatus; assembly: GCF_021412625.1. The sequence continues at coordinate 220,209 of NZ_JAKCFI010000012.1, forward strand.
TCGAACACCACCTGGGTCAGCCCCTCGCGATCCCGCAGGTCGATGAACACCGCGCCGCCATGGTCCCGGCGATTGTGCACCCAGCCGAAGAGCACGACCTCGTCGCCGACGTTGGCCGCGGTGAGCTGGCCGCAAGAATGGGTACGCTTGACCTCGGAGATGAACGGGACCGCCATGGAGACCGCCTGCGTTGTTCGTAGAGGGGAAAGGCGCGGCACCATACGGATCGTGGAAACGATGCGTCAAGGAGTCCGCGCGGGCCTGACTGCTCTCAGACGGTCGGTATCGGGGGTGTTTCCTGACGGTCCCCGCCGGGCCGTCCGGGAGGGCCCGGACGAGGCGCCCCTGGGCGAACCGCCCCCCGCCCGCTCGGCGCCGCGGATGACGCTCGGAGGGGAATACACGTTCCGAGCGGTCCGGAGTAAAACGGGGCCCATGCTCCGAAAAGTCATCGCCACCACCGCCGTGCTCGGCCTGGCCGCCGGCTGTGCGCCCGACTCGAGCGCCCCGGTCAAGGTCAGCGCCCTGGTCCTCGCCAGCAATGGGGAGTACACACCCCAGGAGGTCGAACTCAAGACCATCTCCGACATCGTCGGCCTCAGCGGCAACGTGGCCGACCTGCATGGCGGGGCGCGCATCGTCCTGGACTCCAACGACCCGGACCTCCAGAACGCCACCACGCCGGAGGCCTTCGCCAACGCGGTGCTCAAGGACTCCGGGCGGGACGTGACGGCCAGCTACATCACCCAGAACGGGGTGCTGTGGCCGGCCGACTTCCACACCTGGAACATGGTGACGACGTACTACAACCTCGAGCGCGCCTTCGACTACTTCCACGACGTCACCAACATCCCCACGGCGGACTTCGGGGACCCGGTGCGCACGTACTACTTCCCGGAGTTCGTCCTGGTGGATGTGGACAAGGATCCCATCAAGGACAACGCGATGTATTTCTCCGCGAACGCGTCCTTCCTCATCCTCCCGTTCGACCAGCTCCAGCGCGCCCCGCTGGCCATCAACGCCGGCATCATCGCGCACGAGTACTCGCACCGCGTCTTCAACCTGAAGGTCTACGACGCCCAGCCCTTCCCCATCCCGCTCAGCAACTGGGCCACCGGCGGCCCGAGCCCCGGCGCCAACATCCTCAAGTCCTTCGACGAGGGCCTGGCGGACCTGCACGCCTACGGCTCCACCTGCCGCTCGAAGCACGGCTGTGACACGCGCTTCCTCTCCACGTCCTTCCACGGCAAGTTCGACTCCGTCGCCGACGACCGCGACCTGGCGCGCACGGACCGGTGCATGACGGAGTCCTTGCGCGACAACCTCTTGAACATGAGCCTGGACCAGTTCAGCGGCTACGAGTACCTGGTGGGCACCCTGCTGGCGAGCGCGCTGTACCAGGCCGGCGAGGCCACCGGTCAGCGCGACGTGCTCCTGCGCTCCATCGTCGCCGCCTACGACGACGAGACCATCGCCACCCCCGGCCTGCAACAGCTCGCCCGTCAGCACAACTCGGACCAGACCAAGTTCACCCTCGCCGTCGCCGCCGGCGCCATCATCACCCACGTCACCGACCTGCGGCTGAAGGAAGCTGTGTGCAACGAGCTGATGGACCACCTCCAGATTCCGAGGGACCTGCTCGTCGGCACCTCCAACCCCAACCTCTGCCCGGCCAGCGCCGCGGGTGGCAACACCTGCCCCGCCCTGCCCACCGAAGGATGAGGACCGCCCCCGTGAAGACCTGGCTCACCCGCTGCCTGCTTGGCGGCCTCCTTGTGACCTCCCCCGCCCTCGCGCAGGACGACGACGCGCCCTACGCCTACCCGGAAGACGAACCCGCCCGCGACGAACAACAGGAAGCCGAGGAGGACGCCTACGAGCGCCGCCGCCGGCAGGTGGACGAGACGGACGACTTCCGCCGCGTCTCCGAGGAAGAAGGCGAGGAAGGCGACTTCAAGGAGCTCGCCGGGGTCGACGACCCGAACATCGGCTTCGCCGTGGAGCTCATCGGCGGCGCCCTGCTGCTCGACAGCTCCGAGGGCAACTTCGCCAAGACGGTGGCGGGCCTCGGGTTGCGCGCGACCTGGGAGTACGGCCGCACCTTCAACCTGGAGCCGCTGCGCGAGAACCTCTGGGCCGACCTGCGCTGGACGTACGGCAGCTACAGCGACGGCACGGACTTCATCCGCGGCGACACCGGCGTGCACTACTTCACCGTCGCGCCAGCCTACGAGCTGAAGCTGGGCAAGACGAGCCTGGGCATCTTCGGCCAGTTGGGCGGCGGCATCGGCTACCAGACGACGTCCATCACCATCGACGCCGCGGAGACGAAGGTCAACGGCATCAAGCCCGTGTTCCAGTACGGCGTCGGCCTGCGCGGCCGGCCCCGCCTGTCCAACAAGCTGAGCCTGTCGTTCCGCGTCGAGGCCATGGGTTTCCGCCGCGGCTACCTGAACGACATCTTCCTGGGCGGCAGCATCGGCACCGCCTTCTGAAGTCCGCCGGACGCTTCCACGGGTCTGTCCCGCCCGTGGAAGTTTTTGCACCCTGCGGCCACCCGTGCGCCCCGCCGCTCTTCGGTTTCCAAGGGGTTGGGGGTTGGCACATGCCCTGCTTATCCCCACTGTCGGGGGTGGGCGTGGGGCCCCCACGGGCGGGGAGAGGACGCATGAAGGGCGTGCAGGGGCAGGGGCAGGGCAAGCATTGGGACCCAGTGTGCGGCAAGCAGCTGGATACCCCCGAGTACCAGCCATCCTCCGAGTACAAGAAGCGCCGGTACTTCTTCTGCTCGGAGCGGTGTCGGCATGCATTCGAGCGGCAGGCGGAGCGCTTCCGGCTCAACGAGCTGGCCCGCGTCGGCGCGCTGATGACGCCGGGCCGGGTGCGCTGGGGCATCGCCTGACGCGCGCGGGCCCGCTTCCGAGGCCACGCGCGTTGACGCATCCAACCGTGCGCGCCGTGCTCAGGCGGCGGCGCGCACGTCCTTGAGACGCAGCGACAGCTTGCGCTGTCCGCGGAAGGTGTCGAAGCCGGCCTGGAAGGCCAGGTCCACCGGCCCCGCGACGAGCTGCGCGCGGTCCGCCATCCCGAAGCCGATGGCGTCCAGCTCCGGCGCGTCCGCCAGGGCCAGCTTGAGGTGTCCGCTGGTGCCAGCGGCCTTGGCCGGCAGCACGCGCGGGCGGGCGAGCTGGTGACGCAGCACCAGCACCGGCTCCGGGTTGCCCTGACCGAAGGGCCCCAGCCGCTGGAGCGCCTCCACCGCCGACGCGTCCAGTTCCTGGGGGCTCACCACCGCGTCCACGCGGCAGCGCGGAATCAGGTCCTCCGGCGTCAGCCGCTGCCAGGCGATCTTCTCGAAGGCGTCGCGAAGCTCCGGCAGCCTGTCCGCGTCCACCGTGAGGCCCGCGGCGTGCTTGTGCCCGCCGAACTTGGTGAGCAGGTGCGCGCACCCGCTGAGCGCGTCATGCAGGTGGAACGCCTCGATGCTGCGCGCCGACCCCTTCCCCACCCCGTCCTTCACGCCCACCATGACGGTGGGCCGGTGGAAGCGCTCCACCACGCGCGAGGCGACGATGCCGATGACGCCCGGGTGCCAACCCTCGTCATAGAGCACGAAGCCCCGCGCGTCCTTGCGCGACTCGGCCTGGAGCAGCGCCTGCGTGAGGATGCTGCTCTCGATGCCCTGGCGCTCGGCGTTGGCCCGGTCCAGCACGGACGCGAGCGCGCGCGCCGACTCCAGCGTCTCCGAACACAACAGCTGCAGTCCCAGCGACGCGTCGTGCAGGCGCCCCGCGGCGTTGATGCGGGGCCCCAGCCGGAAGCCCACCTGGCCCGCGGTGATCGGCGTGTCCGGGTCCATGCCCGCCGCTTCCTTCAGCGCCCGGACGCCCGGGCGGCGGGCCGCCGTCAGCTCCTGGAGGCCGTGCGAGACGAGGATGCGGTTGGCGCCCGTCAGCGGCACCACGTCCGCGACGGTGGCCAGCGCCACCAGGTCCATCATCGTGCGCAGGTTGGGCTCCTTGCGCGTGGCGAAGAAGCCGTCGTCCCGCAGCCGCTTGCGCAGGCCCATGCAGAGGTTGAACGCCACGCCCGCGGCGCACAGCGCCTTGGTGGGGTACTCGCAGCCGGGCTGGTGCGGGTTGAGCACCGCCACCGCCGGCGGGAGCGTGGGGGGCACCGTGTGGTGGTCCACCACCACCACGTCCAGGCCCAGCTCCCTGGCGCGGGTGATTTCCGCCACGGAGGTGATGCCGCAGTCCAGTGTCACCAGCACCCGCGTTCCATCCGCGGCGATGCGCTCCACCGCGGACAGGTTGAGGCCGTAACCCTCGTCCAGCCGGTGGGGGATGTAGGTGGCGGGCGGCGCGCCCAGCTCACGCAGGAACAGGTACAGGAGCGACGTGGAGCACACCCCGTCCACGTCGTAGTCGCCGTAGAGGGTCACCTTCTCCCGCGCGTGCAGCGCGCGCACCAGCCGCTCCACGCCCGCTGACATGCCCTTCATCCGGAACGGGTCCGGCAGGTCCGCCAACCGGTCCGACAGGAACGCCGACGCGGACTCCGGCGTGCGGTAACCTCGGTGCAGGAGCACCCGCGCTGCGAGCGGATGGAGCGACAGCTCCCCCGCCAGCGACCCCACCTCCTCCTCGACCACGTCTGGCAGCAACCACCGCACGCGCAGCTCCCCTCCTCGGCGCCTGAGACAACCCCCGGCGGCCGGGACGAAATCTTGACATGCGGACAGTACCCCAGACGTCTGACGAGGAAAGTCCAACCTGGGGCACGACATTTCCCTTCCTGCACGGGCGTTCAGCCGTGCGCTCGGCTCCGCGCCTGCTCGTGGGAGGCGCGCCGTGCGCGCGATGCCCAGCTTGTCTGCACAGAACCTGACAGGGAGGAAACATGACTGCGAAAGGACGCTGGGTCGCCGTGGCGACCCTCGCGCTGATGGCCACCGGTTCGGCCTCGGCGCAGGAACGCAAGGATGACAAGCGAGGGGACGTCAACGTCTTCCTGCGCGGCGGGCTCGGCGACTACACGGGCAACCTGGGGGATTTCACCGACACCGGCCCCGCGTGGGGACTGACACTCAACGTGCAGCCCACCACGTTCCTGGGTATCGAACTGGGGTACGAGGGCTCGCGCAACGGCATCGCCGATGACCGGCTGCTGGGGGACGGCCCGGCGCTCGTGCGCCAGGGTGGCAGCGCCCTGGTGAAGCTCTCCCCGCCCATGCTGACGGCCGTGCGGCCCTTCGTCGGCGCGGGCCTGGGCATCTCCTACGTCGACGTGCGCGGCGCGGGCGAGGGCCTGTGGGACTCGGACACCATGCAGGAGCTGCCGTTGGCGGCCGGCCTCGAGTTCAACAGCGGGGCGCTCACCGCGGGCGTCCGGGCCACCTGGCGGCTGCTGCTCAACGACGGCTTCGCCGACGGCGCGCTCGACGAGGACTCGGACGGCGGCCTGCTGGACGCCTCGCTGACGCTGGGGGCGCGCTTCTAGCGCCCCGGCGTCGGAAAACACCGAGGGCCCTGCCTCCCAGCGCATCCGGGAGACCAGGGCCCTCGTGCCTTCTCACGAACGCCCGGTGGCTACCGGGCGGACGCGGTGGGGGCGTGGCTCATGCCGTCTTCGGCTCGTGCTTGATGTCGCCGCCGCGCTGCCGGGCCTCCTTGGCCGCGGCGCGCTCGTCCAGCCAGATGGTGAGCGGGCTGGCGATGTACACCGACGAGTACGTGCCCACGAGGATGCCCACGAGCATCGCCATGGCGAAGTCGAAGATCTCCCCCACCCCGAAGACGAGCAGGCCGATGAGCGACAGCGCCGTGGTGCCGGAGGTGAGGATGGTGCGGCCCAGGGTGTCGTTGATGGCGATGTTGATGACCTCCGCCAGCGGCTTGCCCTTGTACTTGGCCATGTCCTCGCGGATGCGGTCGTAGATGACGATGGTGTCGTTGACGGAGTAGCCGACGATGGTCAGCAGCGCGGCGATGGCCGTGAGGCCGAACTCGCGGCGGCTCACCAGGTAGTAGCCGGCGACCATGATGACGTCGTGGAGCATGGCCAGCAGCGCGCCCGGGCCGAACTTGAAGTCGAACCGGAACGCCACGTAGATGAGGATGGCCACCATCGCGTACAGCAGCGCCATGACGCCGCGGTTGCGCAGCTGCTTGCCCACCTGCGGGCCCACGTAGTCCACGCGGCGCTGCTCGAAGTCCGGCTTCTCCAGGCCCGCGCCCAGCGCGGAGTGCACCTTGTCCGCCATGCCGCTGGCGACGACCTGGTAGTCGACGCCCCCGCCGCCCTGGTTCTCGCCCAGGACGCGGACCTCCTGCACGCCGGTGCCGGAGTCCTCCACGGCCTTCTTGATGGTCTCCGGGGCCAGCGGGCTGGCCGAGCGGAAGTTCACGATGCCGTTGGCCAGGTCCGCGTACACGTTGCGGATGTTGCCCAGGGCCTGGATGGCCTGCTTCGCCTTGTCCGCGTTCGCCTCGTTCAGCTGCGTGACGCCGCCCAGGCGCAGCAGGAACGAGTTGTCCGCCTCGCCGCCGATGTTCTGCACGCTCACGTCGTGCAGGCCACCCTTCTCCGCGCGCTCACGCACCTCCGCCGCGGTCACCGGGTGGTTGAACTTCAGCTCCACCACCGTGCCGCCGGCGAAGTCGACGCCGAAGTTGAACCCCACCGTCGCGATACCCACGATGATGGCGAGGTTGACGATGGTGGAGATGAACACGGCCGGCTTGCGCTTGCCGATGAAGTCGATGTTCGTCTTCTTCTTGAGGATCTGCATGGCAGGTTCCCGTGCTCCGTCGGTCAGACCGACACCGACTGCGCGTTACGGCCGTGGACGAAGTAGGTCATGATGACGCGCGTCACCACGATGGACGTGAACAGCGATGCCAGCAGCCCGACGATGAGCGTCGTGGCGAAGCCCCGCACCGGCCCGGTTCCCGTGAAGAACAGGATGAAGCCGGCGATGAGCGCCGTCACGTGCGCGTCGAAGATGGTCCAGAAGGCGCGATCGTACCCCTGGTCCACCGCCGCCTTGGCGCTCTTGCCGTGGCTGAGCTCCTCGCGGATGCGCTCGTTGATGAGCACGTTGGCGTCCACCGCGATGCCCAGCGTCAGCACGAAGCCGGCGATGCCCGGCAGCGTCAGCGTGGCGTTGAAGAACGCCAGGCCCGCCAGGATGAGCAGACCGTTGAGGATGAGGGCGATGTCCGCGATGAGGCCCGCCTTGCGGTAGTAGAGGGCCATGAAGGCCACCACCAGCCCCAGGCCCATCAGCGCCGCCAGGCTGCCCTTCTTGATGAGCTCGTCACCCAGGCTCGCGCCCACCTGACGAATCTCGCCCACCGTCACCGGCGCGGGCAGCGCGCCCGCCTTGAGCACCAGCGCCAGCGTCTGCGCCTCGCCCAGCCACTCGTTGAAGCTGCGCGCGCCCATGCGGCCCATGGTGATGCGGGCCCGGCCGCCGGAGATCTTCTCGTTGATGTTCGGCGCGGTGTGGACGTTGTCGTCCAGCACGATGGCCATGCGACGGCCCACGCCCGCCTCGGTCAGCTTCTCGAACTCGCGCGCACCGGACGCGTCGAACGCGATGTTGACCTCGGGCTCGTTCATCTGGCTGACGGACGCGTCCGCGCCCGCCAGGCTCTCGCCCGTCAGCGGGACGTTCTTGTCCAGGAGGAACGTGCGGTAGGAGGAGCACTCGTTCTTCTTCACCGGGTTGGCCATGCACTCGGTGAGGACGACGCGGTTCTCCGGGACCTTGTCCTTGGTGTAGTCCAGCAGCGCCTCGCGCGACGAGGACTGCAGCTGCGGGAAGCCGCCCTCCTCCGTCAGCGTGATGTCGCTGCCGGCCGGCGGCGGCGTGGTCTGGAACATCTGCGCGAAGAACCGGGGGTTGGAGTCATCCACCATCCGGAACTCCAGCTGCGCGGTGGTGCCCACCAGCTCCTTGGCCTGCTCCGGGTTGCTGCGGCCCGGCAGGGAGATCTGGATGGAGTCGGTGCCCAGCTTGCGCACGTCCACCTCCGCCACGCCCCACTTGTCGATGCGGCGGCGGATGACGAGCATGGCCTGGTCCACGGCCTCCTCGCGGAAGCGGTTCGTCTGGGACTCGTCCGGCGCGAGCACCAGCTTCGCGCCATCGCGGCTGACGAGCTTGAAGTCCCCGTACATGGCCAGGACGTCCTTCTCGATGGCGTCCATGGTCGCCGGGTCCTTCGCGGTCAGGGTGAGCTGGAGCTTCTCCGGATCCGTATCCGCCGTGACCTCGCCGAGCTTCTTGTCGGCGACGTACGTGGCGATCTGCTGGCCCCGGCGCTCGGTCCGCTTCTGGAGCGCCGTCTTGGTGTCCACGCGCATCACCATGTGGATGCCGCCCTGAAGGTCCAGGCCCAGGTTGAGCCGGTACTTCGCGGAGGGCGCCCACTTCGGCAGCCGCTCCTGCAGCAGCGCCAGGTTGTTGCGCTGGTCACGGTCCATGACCACCAGCGAGTAATACGTCGGGATGAGGAACCAGAGGGTCCCCAGCGTCACCGCGACAATCATTCCGAACTTCCACCACCAGCCGCGGTCCATTACTTCTCCTCCTTCTTCTTCTCGTCCTTCTTCTCTTCGGCGGGCGCCGCCTGCGCGCCTTCGGCCACCGTGCCCTTGGCACTGATGGACGTCTTGAGCACCCGGATGCGCACGCCGCTGGCGACCTCCACCAGCACCGCCCGCTCCTCGACGAGGTGGATCTTCCCGAGGATTCCTCCCGCGGTGACGACCTCATCCCCCTTCTTGAGCGAAGCGAGCAGGTTGCGGTGCTCCTTCATCTGCTTCTGCTGGGGGCGGATCATGACGAAGTACATGATCGCCACCAGTCCCACGAGCAGCGCCAGGGTTTGAAACGGGCTGGACCCGCCCCCGGCCTGCGCCAGCATCAAAAAGCTCTCAGCCACTGACTGCCTCGTGTCGGTTGAGGAAGGCTTGGGATGGGCGACCCCCCACGCTATCCGAGGAACCCATCCCGAAAGGGGGCCCTCTTAGCAAGGGGGGCCCATGTGAGCAAGTGAACGAGGGAAGCCCGGCATTCCATCCGGTCGCTCAGCGACCACGGGTCCGCTCGGCCTCCTGTGCCTGTGTCCTGGCCCGGAACTCGCGGGCAAAGGCCGCGTAGCGGTCCTCCGCGATGGCCCGGCGCACCTCGGCCATCAGGCTCAGGAAGTAATGCAGGTTGTGCAGGGTGTTCAGTCGCATGGCGAGGATCTCCCCCGCCGCGAACAGGTGTCGCAGGTAGGCCCTGCTGAAGTTGCGGCAGGTGTAGCAGGCACACGCCGGGTCCACCGGCCGGGGGTCCTTGGCGAATGCCGCGTTGCGGATGGTGAGCTTGCCCTCCGAGGTGAAGAGCAGGCCGTTGCGCGCGCAACGGGTGGGCAGCACGCAATCGAACATGTCCACCCCGTGCTCCACGCAGGTGACCAGGTCCAGGGGCGTGCCCACGCCCATGAGGTAGCGGGGCTTGTCCCGGGGCAGCAGCGGCGCGGAGTACGCCACGCCCGCGTGCATGGCCTCCGGCGTCTCCCCCACGGAATAGCCCCCCAGGGCGTACCCCGGCAGGTCCACCGCGCACACCTCCTCGGCGTGGCGCTTGCGCAGGTCGTCATGCAGGCCGCCCTGGACGATGCCGAACAGCGACGAGCGGCCCCGCGTCCAGGCGCGCTCGCACCGGTGCAGCCAGCGCGTGGTGCGCGCCAGGGACTTCTCCAGGTAGCTCCGGTCCTCCGTGGAGGGCGGGCACTCGTCGAAGGCCATGATGATGTCGGCGCCGAGCGTCTCCTGGATGTCGATGGAGCGCTCGGGGGTGAGGAAGTGCCGCGCGCCATCCAGGTGGGACTGGAAGGTGGCGCCCTCCTCGGTGATCTTCCGCTTCTCCGACAGGCTGAAGACCTGGAAGCCGCCGCTGTCGGTGAGCATGGGGCGGTTCCACGACACGAACTGGTGCAGGCCGCCCATCTCCCCCACCAGCGCCTCGCCGGGGCGGAGCATCAGGTGGTACGTGTTGCCGAGGATGATCTGCGCGTCGAGCGTCACCAGGTCGTCCGGCCCCACCCCCTTGACGCTGCCCACCGTGCCCACCGGCATGAAGATGGGCGTCTCCACCGGGCCATGCGGGGTGTGCAGCCGCCCCCTGCGCGCGCGCGTGCCGGTGTCCTCGTGGAGCAGCTCGAAGCGCACCAGCCCCGGCGCCACCCGCGTGTCGCCCCGCTCGCGCGCACCCGCGCCCGTCACCGCCTGCTGTCCGTGCTGTTGTTGCTCACCCATGAGGACTCACTCCGACACCAGCATGGCGTCGCCGTAGCTGAAGAACCGATAACCCGCCCGCACCGCCTCCGCGTACGTGGCGAGCGTCCGCTCGCGCCCCAGCAGCGCGCTCACCAGCACCACCAGCGTCGAGCGGGGCAGGTGGAAGTTGGTCAGCAGCACGTCCACCTGGCGGAACGTGAAGCCGGGGCGGATGAAGAGCGTCGTCTCGCCGGGGCCCGCGCGCAGCCGGCCTGTCTGGGGGTCCGTGGCGGACTCCAGCGTGCGCACCACGGTGGTGCCCACGGCGACGACGCGGCGGCCCTCCGCCCTGGCCGCGTCGACCTCGCGCGCGGTGGCCTCCGGGACGGTGTAGCGCTCCGGGTGCATGTGGTGCCGGTCCAGGTCGTCCTCGCGCACGGGGAGGAAGGTGCCCGGCCCCACGTCCAGCGTCACGTGGACGCGGCGCACGCCCCGGGCCTCCAGGGCGGCCAGGGTGGCCTCGGTGAAGTGCAGGCCCGCGGTGGGCGCGGCCACGGCGCCGGACGCGCGCGCGTACACCGTCTGGTAGCGTTCGGCGTCCGCGGCGTCGGGCTCGCGGGTGATGTAGGGCGGCAGCGGCAGGCGGCCCGCGGCGTCGAGCAGCGACGCGAGCGACGCGCCGGCCAGCGCGTGGAAGCGCACCCGGTATTCGCCGCCGCCCATCGCCTCCAGCACCTCGGCCTCCAGGCCGCTGGCGAACGCCAGGCGCTGGCCCGGCTTGAGGCCCTTGGAGGCCTGGCCCAGGCAGATCCAGTCGAGCGCCTCGGCGGAGTCCCCGAGCGCCGCGGAGGTCAGCGTGGAGGCGGCGGGGCGCACCACCAGCAGCTCCACGCGGCCGCCCGTGCCCGCCTTCTGTCCCAGCAGGCGCGCGGGGATGACGCGCGCGTCGTTGAGGACGAGGACGTCGCCGGGGCGCAGCAGCTCCAGCACGTCGGAGAAGCGGCGGTGCGCCAGCTCGCCGGTGGCGCGGCTCACGGTCAGCAGTCGCGAGGCGTCCCGGGTCTCCAGGGGCGCCTGGGCAATCTGGGACTCGGGGAGGTCGAAGTCGTAATCGGAGAGGCGTGACGACACGGGGGTGGCGCTTGTAGCAGCCCCCACGCCGCCGCGGAAAGCGCGCAGGACGCGGGGGGCGTCAATAGAGCTGCTGCAGCTCGGCCCCGGGGTAGTAGTGGGTGAGGATTTCCACGTACCCCCGGCCCTTGTCGGCGAGCGCCTTGGCGCCCCACTGGCAGAGGCCGGCCCCGTGGCCGTAGCCGCGTCCGGAGAACACGTAGCCCCCGTTGGTTCTCTCCACCTCGAAGTCGAGACTCTTGAGGCGCGTGTAGCCGAGCTTGCGGCGCAGCTCCACGCCGTCCACCGTCGAGCCATCCCCCAACGTCACGCGCGTGACGCGGCGGGTGGACGTGCGCCCCGTCACGCGCAGGCCCTGGGCCGGCAGCTTGAGCGCGGCCTTGATGTCCGCGTCGGACAGGGAGGCGGACCAGCGGCTCGCGGCCAGCCGGCCGCAGGGACAGTCGACGGGCTGCAGGTACGGCAAGTCGCGCTGGAGGGCGGCCTGCCCCGACTCGGTGCGCCCGCCGCAGGAGGCGTGGAAGTAGGCCTCGATGGGAGCCAGCTCGTAGGTGAGCACCTGGCCGCGCGTGGCGTCCACGGCCGCGCGGGTGCGCGGGTCCTCGCGGTTGACGCCGCCATACACCTGGTGGAGCACGCTGCTGCCCAGGTGGAAGGCGTTGCTGTAGGTGTCGAGCTTCTTCTGGAGCGCGTAGGTGCGGGCGGCGACGGCCTGGGCCTTGAGCGCCTCGGGCGGGAAGGACACGGGCATCTCGCTGCCGAGCACCGCGGCGAGGTAGTCCTCCAGGGGGATGACGTTGATGAGCTGGAGCCCGTCGCGAAAGGGACGCACGACGACGTCGCCGCGCACCTGGGTGCTGCCCGCCTTGAGCGGTTCGCTGCCGGGAACCCCCGCGTCCCCCGCGGAGGCCACGCCAGCGCGGAAGCGCACCGAGTCCCCCACCACGGGAGCCCCGTTGACCTCCAGCTTCCCGCCCCGGCGCCGGACGGTGGCCACGTCCGACGGGATGGGGACGTAGGTGGCATCCTCGCTGTCGGGACCGAAACCGAGCCCCTGGCCCTTGATGCTCACCTCACCGCCGGTGTCGTCGATGGCGATGCGCAGCGTCTCCACGGCGTGGGCGCCCAGGGGGGCGAGCAGGAGCAGGACGAGTGCAACAGGTCGCAACATGGCCTCGGAGTGTAGGAGCGTGGGTTCGCGCCTCAAGAAAACGGCCAGCGGATGAGGGAGGATGGGCGCGCCCGTGACACCCCGCCTCCCTACCCCGTCCCACCTGACCGCCCCCGACTTCGTCCAGGCCCTGCGCGCCCTGGAGCCCCGCGCCTCGGCGCTGCTCACCCGCCGATTGGTGGCGGGGCACTCCCAGGAGGACTGCGCGGCCTTCCATGGGGTGTCGCTCCAGGCCCTCTCGGTGCGGCTGCTTCGCGCCGGGCTCCTGCTGGCGGCACGGCTGGGGGTCCCCCAGCGCGAGCCCGAGGGTCGGGAGGAAGAGGAGTCGTGGGCCCGCTCCCTGGCGACGGCGCTGGAGCGGGAGGACGCGCCGGTGCCGGTGGGCCTCGCGCCGGGCGTGGAGCTGCTCCGACGGCTCCGGGGCCTCGCGAAGGAGGTGGCCCAGGGGTTGGAGGCGGCGACCCAGGCCGACCTGGCCTCGCCCCAGCGGCAGCGGGAGGACTGGTTGCGGCGGCTCGCGGTGACGGCGTTGCTGGCGTTGACGGCGTACCTCTACCTGTCGCGCCCCGAGGAGCCACCCCGCCCCGCGCCGTCGCCCACCGCGCCGTCGCCGGCTCGACACTGAGGTCACGCTCGACGAGCGTCGACACGTGGGCGCGAGGGGCGAGGCCCCCTGGACGCTCGGGGTGGAGGATGACTATGGGACGGCCATGCGCGTCCGCTCCCCCGCCCTGCTGATGCTCGTGGTCGGTCTCTCGATGGCTGGTTGCGCCAAGAACGTGGACACGCGCGTCGCCGGAGACGACGACGCGGCCATTGACGGCGCGGCGGCGAGGCTCGAGGAGCTGCGGGCCCGCGCCGCGCGGGACACGGCGACCTGCGAGGACCGCTGTGACGTGGCCACGCGGACCTGTGACGTGGCCGAGCAGCTGTGCACCCTGGTGGACCGCCATCCGGACCGCGACGACCTGCCGCCCCGTTGCGCGCGGGGTCGGGAGCAGTGCTCCGACGCGCGCTCGGGCTGCTCGAGCTGCCAGAATGGCTGAGCCGCCGCGCCCCGCTCCCCAGGCGAAGCGCCTCGAACTCCACGCGGGGTGAGTGAGGGCGCGGTTCGAGGCGGCGCGACACGCTGACCGATACACGCCCGGGGACGGCATGATTAGATGTGAGGCCGTCGTCCCCGCCGAGGAGCTGCATTCATGTCCCGTCGTCCCGTGTCCCTGCTCATGGCCGCATGGCTCACCCTTCCGGGCATCGCCTCGGCGGACGAAGGCGACGAGCTGACGCCCGAGAAGGTCGCGCAGATCCGCCGGGACGAGGCGGCCGCGATGAAGAAGGTCAGCGCGGAGTTCGGGGACCGGAAGCCCTCGGAGATGTCGAACGAGGAGCGCGGTCAGCAGGCGCGGATGCAGGCCGGCGCCACGGCGTCGGTGCTGGAGAAGCACGGCGTGAGCGCGAAGGACTACGAGCGCTTCTCCGCGCGCATGGGCCGCGAGGGGAATGAGCGCGTCGCCGCGGAGAGCCAGCGGCTGGAGGCGCAGGAGAAGGCGAGGCAGGCCGCCGCCAGCGCCGCGAAGCCCGCGGAGGAGAAGGAAGTCACCATCCAGGCGGGGTTCGACGACGACAACCCCGTGGAGCTGGAGTCGGTGGACGGAGACACGCCCACGGTCGAGATTGGCATCCCGGTCGAGGACGAGAACGCGGAGGCGGCCGCCAACGCGGAGGGCGTGGGCGCGGAGGGCGCCGAGGCTGGCGCCGTGAGCGAAGGCGGCGCGGGCGTCGCGACGGAGGCGGTGGCGGAGGCGAACGACGTGCCCGTGCAGATTGGAACGGACACTGGCAGCGCGAAGCCAGCCAAGAAGGCGACGCGCCGGGCCAGCTCCGAGACCAAGAAGACGAAGAAGAAGTTCAGCCGGAAGAAGAGCCCGCGCGCCGACTGAAGCGCGGCGTCTTCCAGGGTGTGCGCGGCCTCGCGTGCCGCGGAGCCCGCGCCGAGGGCGACCTCAGCGCTTCGCGTGGTAGCCGTACTCGGCGGCCCGTGCGCGCCACGTCTCGTCATACGGACACGAGCAGTCGGTCTCCTCCGGCTCCGGGTAGGCGTAGCGCTCGCCCTTGAAGTTGCGGAACACCGTCTCTCGCTCGCCGCGTTCGACGACGTAGTCGGGCTGGAGCGTCACCTTGCCTCCACCGCCCGGCAGGTCCACCGCGAGGTGCGGCACGGCCAGGCCGGTGGTGAAGCCACGGAGCTGCTGGATGATCTCCATGCCCTTCTCGATGGGCGTGCGCAGGTGCTCGCAGCCCTCGGCCACGTCCATCTGGTGCAGGTAGTACGGCCGCACGCGGCTGCGCAGGAGCTGGTGGGACAGCTCCTTGATGATGCGGGCGTCGGAGTTGATCCGCCGCATCAGCACGGCCTGGTTCTCCACCGGCACGCCATGGTCCACCAGCCGCTCACAGGCCTCGCGGGCCTCCGGCGTCAGCTCCTTGGGGTGGTTGAAGTGCGTGACGACGAAGACGGGCGCGTGCCGGCGCAGCGTGCTCGCCAGCGCGTCGGTGACGCGCATGGGCAGGCAGACCGGGACGCGCGTGCCGATGCGGATCATCTCCACGTGGGGAATCTCGCTCAGCGGCGCGAGCAGCTCCTCCAGCCGCTGCTCGCTGAGCAGGAAGGGATCTCCCCCGGAGATGAGCACGTCGCGAACCTCCGGGTGGTTGCGCACGTACTCGATGCCCCGCCGCATCTGGTCCTTGGAGAGCTCCGCCACGCCGCCCTGGGTGATGCGCCGCCGCGTGCAGTGCCGGCAGTAGACGGAGCACGTATCCAGCGCGAGGAACAACACGCGGTCCGGATACTTGTGGACGATGCACTCCTCTGGCCGCGTCTTGTCCTCGCCGAGCGGGTCCTCCAGCTCACCGGGCCGCACGCGCGCCTCCGCGCGCACGGGGATCGACTGCATCCGCACCGGGCAGAACGGATGCTCGGGGTCGATGAGCGACAGGTAGTACGGGCTGATGCCGATACGGAACAGCGCGGACGTCTCCTGCACGCCCGCGCGCTCGTCGTCGGTCAGCGGGACGTAGCGCTCCAGCTGCGCCAGCCCCCGCACCGCGTTGCGCTGATGCCAGCGCCAGTCGGCCCACTCCGCGTCGGTGGCCTGGGGAAACAAACGACGACGCCCCTCGGCACTGAGCGAGGGGCGCGCGGAACGGGGCTCGAGCGGCACGGCCGCCGCAAGCGCGGGGGAATCCATCACGCCGCCTTGGTCTGCTCCCGCCACCACGCCTTGCCGGACTCGGGCAAGGTGTCGATGGGGTCGAAGTACTCGTACCGCCGGTTGAGCGCCTCGGGGTCATTCGCCTCGATGCCCGTGCGGTAGTTCTTGGTCCAATAGGAGATGCCCCGCTCGCGGTCGTACTCCGCCACCTGGTGCACCCACCGCTTCCCGACGAAGGGCACGTCGCAGACGATGCGCGGCGTCGCGAAGCCGGGCATGTAGCCCATGATGTCGTGCTGCAGGTGCTGCGCCTGCGCGACCGACACCCGCCAGTGCTCGCTGTTGGGGATCATGTCGCACATGTAGAAGTAGTACGGCAGGATCTTCGCGTGGTCGAGCAGCGTGAAGCACAGGTCGAGCAGCTGCTGGGGCGTATCGTTGACGCCGCGCAGCAGCACGCCCTGGTTGCGCACGTCGCGGAAGCCCATGTCGAGCAGCTTGCGCACGGCCTTGCCCACCAGCGGGGTGAGCTGCGCCGCGTTGTTCACGTGCGTGTGCAGCGCCAGGTCCACGCCCCGCTCCACGGCCTTCTTCGCCAGGCGGTCCAGGCCCGCGAGCACGGAGTCCTGGAGGAAGTGCTGCGGAATGGCCATCAGTCCCTTGCTGGCCAGGCGGATGTCCCGGATGTTCGGGATGTCCATCAGCGAGCTGACGAACGGCTCGAGCTGCTGGATGGGAAGGTTGGCGATATCTCCACCGGACACCACGACGTCACGCACGGTGGGCGTGCGGCGCAGGTACTCGAGCATCTGCTCGTACCGCTCCTTCGGTCCGATGGCGAATTTATGTTTGCTCACCTGGGGGACGTCATTCCCCACCAGGTCCATGCGGGTACAGTGCCCACAGTACTGGGGACACGTGGGGAGCATCTCCGCGAGGACCTTCGTGGGATAGCGGTGCGTGAGCCCCTCGACGACCCACATGTCCTGCTCGTGGAGGCTGTCGCGGCTGGCCTTCGGGTGGTTGGGCCAGTCCGTGAGTCGGTCCGCGAAGGCGGGCAGCATGTAGCGCCGCACCGGGTCCTTCCACAGATCCGCGAAATCCATCGTGTTGAGCATCTGCGGCGGGACGAGGATGGACATCGTCGCGCGCTCGCGCTGATCGCGCTCCATGCTCTCCGCGAGGTCGTCCGGCAGCAGGTGTCCGAGCGTCGCCCGGAGCTCCTTCATGTTCTTGACGGTGTTCTTCCGCTGCCAGACGGAGCTCTCCCACTCGGCCGGGGTGACGTCCTTGTAGGCGGGGATGCGCCGCCAGTCAGGTTCGACGAACTCACGGCGGAGCGGGTAGGTAAACGGCTGTTGCGCGGGGCCGGCCTCTGCCTTGCCCCGGATGGGCGTCGTTTGCATGGCGCATCACCTCAGCATGTTGCTTCGCGGGCCGGGCGTCATACCGCGCCAGACGCCACTTCATTCAACAAATCGACGCCGCGTCACATGCCCGGCTGATCACTCGATGGCGATGTTGACGAGCTTCTCCATCTTGTTTTCTGAGATGGAGACGACAACGGGCTTGGTCGTCTTGTTGCCCAGCTTGAAGGAGATCTTCCGTTTGCCCACAGGCAGCACCAGCGGGCTCCCGAGCGTGACCGGGGTCTGACGCCCGGTCTTCTTGCCGTCGACGATGATCTCCGCGCCTGCGGGCTTCGTGCTGCACGCCAGCATGCCCGTGGCCTTCGACTTGGGCGCGGGAGGCGCCGCCGGCTTGGTCTGGGTGGTGGTCGACGGCTTCGGGGGACGCGGCGTCTCCGCGACGGGAGCGGCCTCCGGCTCCTCCTTCACCATGGCGAAGGCGACGGTCTGCTCCTCGCCCTCCCCCTTCGCGACGAACTTGCCCGAGTACTGCTTGTAGCCCGCCAGCTTCGCGGTGAACTGATAGGTCTTGCCGATCTCGGCGTCCGCGAGGCGCGCATCCGGCGTCTTGCCCACGCGCTTGCCGTTGACGGTGATCTCCGCGCCATCCTCTCCATCGAAGACGGCGACGACCGTCTTGGGAGTGGGAGGCGTCTGGGGCGCCGGCTCGGCCGGAGGCTTCGGGGCCTCGGCGGTTCGCGTGTCCTGGGGCTGCGCTGTCTCCCCCTGCTGGGGCGGCGGGGTCGTGCCTTCCGCGGTGGCCGGAGGAGGCGTCGTCTCGGGACGAGGCGTGGTCGACCCCGAGTCCACGATCACCGTCTGCGGCTCCTGCGGGGGCGGGGCGGGGCGCTCCGGCTCCGCGGGAGGCGGCGCGGCGACGGGAGTGAGGTTGAAGGGCACGCCGAGCGGCTCACCGTCTTCGGTGACGTTGATGAACTTCTTCTCGGACTTGTGTCCGGGCGCGCTCGCGACGACCTCGTACTGGCCGGCGGGCAGCGACAGCATCATGTTGGGCTGGACGGCCTTGCCGTTCACCACGACCTCGGCGCCCTCGGTCGGAGAGACCCGGAAGGTGACCTTGCCGCCAGACGGGCTCAGGGCCACGACGAGCCCCACCACGAACACCACCGCCACGAGAGTGGCGATTCCGAACAGGGCCGGCTTGGGGAGGGCCTTGAGCTTCGCGAGCGGATCTCCCCCCTTCACGGCGACCCGGGTCGACTTCTTGGGCACCGGCGCGGCGGCCTTCTTGGGGGCCTTCTTCGGAGCCGGCGCGGGCGTCTGGGAGCCGGTGACCTCCTGCGACTCGTCCGCGTACGCTCCGCCGTCGTCCTCGGGCGGGTATTCCTCGTGCGTGGGGTACGCCTCGTCCATCGGGGCGTCGAAGGTCGCGGGCTCCTCCTCCACGCGGGGAGCGGTGTTGCGCCCCTGGGCGCGGTTGACGCGGCCAGGCGCGGGGATGGTGAGGTTGCCCGTGGTCTCCTCGGGGGGCTCGTCCAGACGCGAGCGGCCGGGAGGCGCGGTGGGCGCGGGGCCGATCATCGTCGCCCCGGCATAGGGCTCGGCCTCCTCGTCGGTGGAGATGACCACCTGCGCCTTCGGGCCGCTCTTGCCCCGACGACCCGAGTGGTCGCCATCCCGAGAGCCCGGAGAGGGGAACGCCGCGGCGGTGCCGCTCCCCCGGATCGGGTTCTCGGAGCGGCCGGTGATGCTGTCATCCACCAGGACGCTGCTCTCCGCGACCCGCGTCTCGGGCGAGCTGAAGGTCTGCGTCGAATCGACGATCTGCGTCTTGTCGGACGAGGAGACCCCGTCCATCTCCTCCATCTCCTCGGCCGTGGGCGGAGGGATGTAGCCCGGGGCCGTGGGCGAGCGCCCCGCGGCCGAACCGGTGACGACGACGGCGGGAGGCGGCGCGCGCTTCGGCGAGCCAGTGCCGCGAGGAATGGCGGTGACGCCCGAGGTTTCGATCTGATCCGGGCGCTCGATCCCCGCGTAGCGCTCCATCTTCTCCGCCTCGCGGAGCATGTCCTCGGCGAACGCCTCCTTCATGTACGAGGAGAGGTGCTTGGCCGAATAGATGGCATCCCCGGCCAGCAGGAAGCGCATCAGGTCTTCCGCCAGGTCGGAGCCCCACTGGTAGCGCTCCTCCGGCTCGCGCGCGAGCGCCTTGAGGACGACCCTCTCCAGGCCGGGCGGGATGTTCGGATTGAACTCGCGAGGCAGCGGGACGTCCGCGTTGCGCACCTTCTCCAGCGTGGAGAAGTCGGACTCGCCGACGAAGAGCTTCTCGCCGGTGAGCATCTCGTAGAGCAGCACGCCGACGGCGAAGATGTCGCTGCGGCGATCGATGGGCATGCCCCGGACCTGCTCCGGGCTCATGTAGCCGAACTTGCCCTTGAGGATGCCGGCCT
Organism: Myxococcus stipitatus; assembly: GCF_021412625.1. Next base: position 239,827 of record NZ_JAKCFI010000012.1, read on the forward strand.
GCGTCTTCTGCGAGCGGTTGGCGGCCTTGGCGATGCCGAAGTCGATGACCTTGACCTCACCCTCGTAGGAGATGAGGACGTTCTGGGGCGACACGTCGCGGTGGATGATGTGCAGGTCCTGCCCGCGGGCGTCCTTCTTGCGGTGCGCGTAGTCCAGACCGTCACACAGCTTGGAGGCGATGAAGACCGCCTGCGCCGTGGGCATGATCTCCTTGCGGCGACGGTAGCGCTCCAGGATGGTCCGGACATCGCGCCCGGCCACGTACTCCATGGCGATGAAGTAGGTGTCGTCGTGCTTACCGAGTTCGTGGATGTGCACGATGTTGGCGTGGTTCAGCTGGACGCTGATCCGCGCTTCGTCGATGAACATCGTGATGAACTCTTCATCCTCCGCCATCGTGGGGAGGATCTTCTTGATGGCGAGGATGCGCTCGAAGCCCTCGACGCCGAAGGCCTTCGCGATGAACACCTCGGCCATGCCGCCGACGTTGATGCGCTCGAGGAGCAGGTACTTCCCAAAAAGGGTCGGCTTCTTCATCTCGTGGAGCGGCCCGGAGCCGGGGTGTGCACCGCGGCAGGCGGAGCGCAGACCGGGCGGAGTAAGGGACTCTAGACGCAGGCCGGATAGCGAGTCAAACAGTGGAAAGCGGCTGAATCCTCAAGGAATCCAATGGCTTGAGGGGACATGAGGTCATTTCGGGAAGGTCGGCGCCGCCACCCTGCCCGCTCATGTCGGATGCGCCCTGCCACAGACCGCCGGAACACGCGAGCACCCCGCCTTTCCAGGTCGGTCCGAGGGAACCCTCGAGCACCAAGGCGCACGAGTCCCATCCTCGCGCGGACACCCACCTGCCCCGAGCAAAGTGGGGAGATGTGAGTGTCGAGCCAGGGGGAGCATGGCACCCTCGCGTCTCTCGCTCCCCGGAGGAACCGCGACGCACTTTGAAGGAGGCGAAGAGGGGCTCTCGTGTCCTGGGTCGACGATCAGTCGTGCCTGTCGCCAGGCGAACCGCGGCTCCGGAGGTTGAGGGAGACCTGGCCCAATCGCCTGGTCCAGGTCGAGCCCGGAATACGCCCGTCGGGTCGTGACCAGGCCCTCGTGTCCAGCGATGGCCGAGGCACAGGCACTCGTTCGCGATTCAGTTCACGGGCCCGAACCGCACATCCCCGGCGCGAGTAGAGGCCTGGAGGATGGGCAGGCATTGGCGCAAGGGCAGCTGCGCGTGAAGCTGGGGTTGGTGGTGCCGCTGGCCGAGGCGGCGACAGCGCACCAGCAGTTGGAGACGCGCGCCACGGTGGGCAAGGTGGTGCTGCGCGTGG